>JAHCBA010000029.1 GCA_019634625.1 Verrucomicrobiia bacterium | reverse complement strand
GAAATCCCCCATCACGCTCCTCCCGCCAGGTGGCTCACTTTCGGTGAGCAGGCCCGGGTCAATTTCGGTGAGCGGCGACGCACCGAGGTGGAACATGACATCGGTCTTGAAACGTTCCTTGTTGCGGTAGCCGTATGCCTTCTTGATTAGTCCCTGGATCCGGTTGTTGAGTCCCTCCAAGGGGCCGTTGGTCAGCCGGTGCTTGAAGAAGGTCAGTATGTTTTGGAGATGCCGCTTACACATGCGAGCAACCTTCTTGACCGCTCCGAGTCGACTCCGTATCGCCCAGCCGTACCATTCGTCGAAGCGATACCGGGCCTCGCCCTCGTCGGCGCTGAGCCAGAAGCTGCGGAATACCTCCTTGATCGCCCATGCCCTGGCGGTCTGCAGACTCGTTCCCTTCACTTCCGCGAAGCGCTGCGCCCACTTCGCCGGAACGTTCTCCATCCCGTAGAGCCATAACTGGCGGGTGCCCGTCAGGCTTTGGTCGCCCTGCGCGAACAACCGTCGGTGCTCGGCCTTGCGCACCTCGTTGACGGCCTCGTTCATGTACTGCACCAGGTGGAACTGATCGTGCACGATCTTCTCCGCCGCCCCAGGCACCCACGTCAGCGTCGACCTCAGAAAGGGGTCCCACATGTCCATGGCAACGGCCTCCACGCCGGCTCGTTGCTCCTGGCTCAGTTGCTCCCAGAACGCATCGAGGCTCTCGCGGCTTCTGCCCTCCCCCACGTACTCCACCCGGGCCGACTTCCCTGCCTCCACCTCCGCGACGATGGTCATGTACTGCTGGCCAACCCCGATGCTCTTCTCGTCCACGCACAAACGCTTCATCACGCGCACTGGGCGCCGCGCCAAGCCCCGCTTCACCGCCCGTTGCTTGATCCCGTCGGCCTCGTCCCAACTGATCCGCAGAATCTCGCACGCCGCCGCCACCGAGCATTCCAGCATCACATCCACGGCCAACCGCTCGAACAGGGCGGTGAACCGGCCGTGCTTTTCGGCCCACGGCACCTTCACCATCTGGGTGCCGTGCGTCCCGCATTTCACCCTCGGCACTTCCGCCGTCAGGATCGTCCGGTACTGGCAGCTATCCAGATGTCGCCACCGCCGACGCTCCCACTCGTGCACATGCATCCGCTCCCCACACTCCGGGCAACCCCACACGCTCTCCGTACATTCAACTTCGATCTCCACCTCGCCCGCCTGCCGATTGAGCCGTACAGCCTTCACCCGCCACGGCTCGCCCAATCCCAGAATCTGTTGGTACAACTGAATGTCCTGCATCGCCGCCCATTCTGCCCACCCCCCTCTCCCAAGCCAACCGCACGACTGGGTCTCCAGGACGCGCGAGGCGGTGCTCCCCGATGGGGGTAGAGCCGCCGGGGGCCGGAGCGAAGCGAACCAACGGTCGCGGCCTCCGGCGTGCGACTGGGGCCCCATCGGGGGGCACCGCCGGCACCCTCGCCACCGGCTTCATCCTCCCGGATCAATCCAAAATCCCCCGGAAATCCCGGAAGAACCCAGGATTGCATGGGGAGAGGCCCAAGATTTGCTCGACATACTGGACGGGGTGTTGCCACTCCTTTCGCAGGCCGAAGACGGCCGAAACAGAGTGGTTCATGCGTCCTGGATTGGCTCGCCCGGCAGCGACAAGGTCTTCTTCCACAAGCCCAGAGCTACGCGCAAAACCGGCATGAAAGATGGGGGAGTTCGAAATGCGACAACCGCGGAGATTGAGAACGTAATCAAATCCATGGACTCTGCGATGAAGGCGCTTTGGGAATTTGGCTGTGCACTGGAGAAAGCCAAGGTTCCAAAGACGACGAAGATGTTTTCTTCGCATTCAGGAGGCAAATAGGCGCTGCACCGAATGGCAGCCCTGCCGCATCGCAAGGGGATTCGGAAGTCACGGAGGGGCCGCCATCGGTGAGCTGAATCGTTGGGCGATGTTGGGCGATTGCAAGCTTGGCAAGCGGCAGTTACCATCCCGTCATGATCAGAACGGTCGAGGCGGTAATCGATCCTGGCGGTGCCGTGCAAGTGCTTGAACATGTGAGGCTTGCAGGCGCGCGCAGGGCGTTGGTGACCATCCTGGATGAAGAGCCTGGCAACGTGCCAATCGAAGGATCGCTGTTGAGCGAGCCGGCGCTTGCTCGGGATTGGAGCCGACCGGAGGAGGATGCCGCATGGTCACACCTGCAAGAGGTTCAGTAGTGCTCATCCCATTTCCGTTCTCGGATCTCTCGCAATCCAAGCTGCGGCCAGCGGTTGTCCTCGCGCCCGCAGATCATGATGACTGGATTTTGTGTCAGGTCACCAGCAACCCTTACGGAGATATTCGGGCGGTAGAGATAGGCAACCACGACTTCAAGACGGGAGGTCTGCGTAGAGACAGCTTCGCTCGACCTGGGAAGCTTTTTACGGCTCACAGGAGCCTATTCCGAACAGAGCCAGGTTGCTTACACGAGGCGTCATTTGCACGAATTCGTGACGCCGTGCTCGCCATACTCAGATGAACGCCCAACCATGCGCTCATCCGAACGCCGGGAAATGACCTGATTGAGCGGACTGACCGTCATGCCCGGCGTCGGATAGCTTGTTGTTGGGCAAAATTCTTTTGTTATGAAAGCCACCATACCCCGTGGTGTGGCTGGCACTGGTGCAGCCGAGCATCCCGCAGACGCTCATCTGGGACACGGCGGCGGATGACGAGCGCTTCGCCCGGCTGGATGAGGAATTGCCCGCTCCGATGGCCTTGGTCCAGCGAAGGCCGCGGCTTGGGCCGTTGAAGCCTCAGTCCTCAGTCCTCAGTCTTCAGTCTTCAGTCTTCAGTCCTCAGTCTTCAGGCTTCAGGCTTCAGGCTTCAGGCTTCAGGTTTCAGCCTTCCCCCCTCACTCCTCCACCACCCTGTAAAACCGCGTCGCCTGACCGACCGCTCCGCTGTCCAGATGGGTCATCCCCCCTGACAGGGCGGTCGCCTCCAGAATCGTCTCCCATTCCTCCAGATCTTCGGACACCTGCAACCGGCACGGCCTTCCAATCCGCCCGTGGATCCGCAAGCGCGGGACCTCATTCTGCCATGCCTCGATCCACACTCGCGGCAACTCCGCCTCGGGCAGCAGGAAATGGGCGCTCACGTAGTCCCCGATCCGCCTCCCTCCGTCCTTGCCCCACACATTGTCGAACTGGAAATGGAATCCGCCGTAAATCCGGCTCATGCCCACCTCGTCCGCGCATTCCGCCAGACTGTGAAAGGTCCGGAATACCCCCGGCAACGTGTCCGAGGTTGCCACGAAGGTCAGCGCATCCGTCCCGTAGAAATGGGTCAGCACCCGTGCGCTCGCCCCGCTGAAGGTGCTGTGTCCGCTGGTGTACGCCGGAAACGGCGGTGACGGCAGGTACTGTTCCCACGTCGGGTCCGCCTCGGTGAGCGGGTTTCCATCCTCGTCCGCCCGGTGAATCGCCGTCACCGGCCGCCACAGATTATGGCGGAACTTCACCTCCCAGCAGAGGATCGCCGCATCCGCCTGCGCCAGGCTGAGCAGGGCGAACAACCGCGCGTTCTCCACCAGCGTGTTCCCCTGGTCCCGCGCAATCGTCGCGGCAATCAGGTGCCAGTGCCCCGGCGGCATCGAGGTGTAACTGAAATCCGACCAGAACTGGGCGACCAACCCCTGCTCCGCCGTCCGCACCGTGCTGTTCCTCGCACCGATCGCCTTCACTTCATTCAATGCCTCGGCGTACTCCACACTGTCCAGCGCCGGCGGCGGCGGCGGCATGAAGGACTCCAGCCCCGGCAGGCAGAACGGAATGACATGGCGCCAGTGCGGCGTGAGCGGCGGACGAAAAAACGGCGGCGTCCGTCGCCATTGCCCGGGCAGGTCGCTCGGAATGTAGGGCACCTCGGTCTGCGACCCGTCCGCCGCCCGCGACGTCAGCAACCACCGAGCCGCCTCCCGGCCCACGGCAATCCCGTGGGTCACCGCAGCGGTCTCCCCCGCCATCGTCCGGTGCAGCAACCACAAGTCCTCCGTCCGCGCCCTCATCGACGGATACAGCACCGAGGTGACCTCGTACGCCGCCGACGCCGCGGCCGCTTCCACCGAGGCTTCCTCCGTCACCGGCACCCGGATCCCGTACGGCTGATGCGTCCGGACAATCGACTGCACCGCGTCATGGATCGCCACGTGCAGCATCGTGAGATTCCGCGTGCTCAACGTCGGTCCGCTGTTGTCCGTGCGGATCCCGTCGATCATCAGCGCATTCCAATCCAGCAGGACATCCCCGCGTGCGGGGCCGAAGAAACAGGCGGCAAAGGCGCCGAGCAGGGCGATTCGAACGTGTCGTGGCAACATGGCGTTTTCCCTCCGCAACGGCTCACCCTGCCCAGGTCGGACCGCCGCGCCGCGAAGGACGGTTCTCTATACCCGCCCGTCCTGACCCGCCGCAAGTCTGCGGCTGGCCGCATATCCATTGACAGTCCACGGCCCCCTCGGGAGGTTTGACACCACGGCCGGCACGCTCTCGCTGTGACCTGCCTCCCCGATCGGCCAACGATCCGGCCCCCCGTGCGGAGATCGTCGGGCATGCCACTCCGGACTCCGGCTTCAGGAGGGTCCCATGAATGCCCAACCACGCTTCCCGCGGTCCCGCGAGGCGTTTCCCCTGCCTCTCTGCACATCCGTCCTCCGTCCTCTGCCTTCTGTCCTCCGCCTTCCGTCCTCCGTCCTCGGACCCGCCGGCCTCGCCCTGGCATGGCTGGCATGCACCGGCCCGGCACCCGATGCGGCGGCGTTCGCCATCCATCGCATCGAACCCACCGCCGCCGGCCCCTGGCGGGTGCTCCACGACGCCGATCCCGACGGCTATTTCATCCTCTACGCCGGTTCGTCCATCGACGCGATCTCCCAGCCACAGTCCATGGCCCTCGGCGTTCCCGGCCTGGGGTCGCTGCCCGCGGCCGAGGGGCACGTCACCCGGTTCTTTCGCGTTCGTCGGGTGCCCCTCTCCACACCCCTCGACCTCGACGACGACGGCATCGACGATGTCTTCGAACTCCGGCATCCCGCCGCCTTGAACCCACTCGATCCGTCGGATGCCCTTGAGGATTTCGACGGTGACGGCGCATCGAACCTGGCCGAGTACCGCGCCGGCACCGACCCACTGACAGGTACCGGAGGATGGACGTTCCACGTCGTGGACGACCCCCTGCCCGGCAGCACGACCCGCTTTCGCACCCTCACGGAGGCGGTGGCCCACTTGAACGCGCACCTGCCCGCAGATCGCGCCGGCCGGGTTTTGATCGAAACCACCCGTCCCCAGGAAGTCGAGGTGCTCGAACTGAACGGCGACGTCGAACTGGCAGCCGCCCCGGGCTACGAAGGTCGCATCGTCCTCCAAGGCCCGGCGTCGGCCCCCATGGTGTTGCGGTCGGGTGCCGCGCTGAACCTCGCCGGGTGGTCGATCGAAAGTCCCGCGGGCCTCCGCGTGGAATCGGCCCGGCGCCTGACCTGGACCTCCAACCGCAGCCCGGCTGCCACCTTCGTCCTGGGTCCGGGCACCGCCCATGCCACCCGGCTCGCCGGACCCCACGGCGGCGGCGCCTCCTCACTTCTTGTCGGCAAGTCCGTCTTCACCGGCCCCCTCCGCCTCACCTGGTTCGGCGGCGGTGGCGCCGCAGCCTCGTTAGGTCTCACCGAGAACACCGCGCCGGCCATCGAGGCCTCCGTCCATGGATTGTTCGGCGGCGTGGCCGAGTTCCGGGGCAACCTGACCACCGACCTCGCCCTCTCCTTCGATGCCCTCGCCGCCGCCCGCATCGTCGTGGCCAACCAGGCCAACCTCGATCGTCTCGCCTTCTCCGGCACCGCCCAGGCCAATCCCACCCTGTCCTTCTCCGGCATCTTCGCCGCCAACCTCGGCCTCGAACTGGCCGGAATCGGCTCCGTCTTCGCCAGCCTCGAAACCGTCACCTCCCAGACGGTCACCCTTGATGTCGGGGCCTCCCATGCCGAGATCGATGCCCGCGACCTCACCGCCGACCGGATCGTGCTCAACCTCGCCTCGCCAGCCGGCGTCACCCCCCGCCTGCGCCATTCCCTGCGCAACGTCACCGCCCGCGGAGGAATCCAGGTGAATGCCATCGAGGCCCGCGACGGCTCCCTCGATCTCAGTCTCGCCCTGGTCAATGCCTCCCAACTTGAACTCGCCTCCCGCGCCGCCACCCGCCTCCAACTCGACGAAGGCGTCACCCTCTCCGGACAACTCCGCGCCTCGGTGACCAGTCAGACCCTCGACCTTGAAGCCCTGGATGCCCGCGTCGAAGGCGGCCTCTCCATTCAGGCCGGCGGAATCGGCGCCGGACTCCAGGTCTTCTGGCAGGGCGGCGCCGTCCGCGGTCGCGCCGACATCGAATCGGCCATCGGCGCCACCGTCGGCGTCACCATCGACGGCACCGTCTTCGATCCCGGCGGTGCCCTGGCCATCGTCCGCGGGGACGGTGGCCCCACTCTCCAAGACGCCTTCCTCCTGCCGTCCCGCGCTTCGATCATGCCCGCACCCACCGCCTCCCCCGGAGCCGGCGCCATCCTGCTCCGCAATCTCACGTCTGCTCCCGGATCGGTCCTCGTCGCCGAAACGCACTCCGCCGTGACCCTCGAGAACTGCCAGTTCCAGGGTGCCACCCAGCTCCCGGTCGTCATCCTCGAGGAGGTCCAGGGACCGATCCGGGTCGCCGACTGCACGTTCACAGGCCAGGGACTGGCCATCTCCGATGCCGGCGCCGAGGTGACCCTCGAACGGGTTCAGATCCAGCACGCCGGTGGCGTCGCCCCAGCCGTGGGCATCAGCGGCTCATCGGCGCTCGTCGATCGCCTCGCCATCCTCGGCACTCCCCTCACCAGCCTCGCCCTCAACCTCTCCGGTTCCGCCCGAATCCATCAGTCCCAACTTGGTCCGGGCGGAATCACCGTCGGCAGCGGCACCATCGATTTCGAAGACGTCCACGCCGAGGGCTTCGCCACCCTCACCGGCGGTCGTATCATGGCCCGCAACTCCCAACTGGGCAGTGTCATCTCCCTCCTCGGCCAAGCCGTCCTCGGCTTCGATGGAGGCGCCCTCGGCGGCGTCATGATCCTCGACTTCACCGAGTCCGGCGGACTTCTCCATGACCCGGTCTCCCTCGGTGCCAACCCCGAGGAAGTCTACTCCCCGATCGACTTCGACAATGACCCCCTCCACTGCGCCGACTATCCCCCGCCCCAGACCCGACCCGATACCGGCGCCTGCGTCCGCCCGGGCGTCCCGCCCCCGCGTTGAGTCCTCCCAGCCGTCCCGCCGCTCCCGAACTCCCCCCGTCCCACCGCTCTCGGTACTACACGCCCTACGCCCACTGCACCCCCACCAGCGGCAGCGGCACAATCTCCGCCTCCACCGCCCCGTCCGGCACCCCCACCCGCAACCGCGTCCCCGGTCCGTTGCACTCCTTCCGCACGTACCCCAATCCCACCACCTCGCCCCGTTCCGGTGATTCCACCACGCTGGTCAGATATCCCACATCCTTCCCCCCATGGAACAACCGCGTCCCCCGCCCCGGCCTCTCCTCCCCCGCTCCGGTCAGCCTCAGACCCCGCAACGCCTTGGTCACCTGCCCGTAGGTCCGGATGCGCGCAATCACCTCCTGCCCGATATAACACCCCTTCGTATAGCTGATCGCCCGCTCGGTCACCCCCGCCTCCGGCGCCAGGTTCGTCTCGTCGATGTCCGCCCCGTACCGCGGAATCCCCGCCTCCACCCGCGCCACCTCGAAGGCCTCCCAACCGCACCAACCCCCTCCGATCTCCGCCAGCGCCCCGCTCAGCCGCTCCGCCACCTCGACCATCGAACCCGTCGGCACATAGAGATCGTACCCGCGCAATCCCACCCGCTCGTGCCGCGCCACATACACCTCCCCAACCCCGGCCACCTCCTGCGTCCGCACCTCGAGCGCCCCCGACGGCAACGCGGAGACCAGACCCAGCGCCTCCACCACGCGGTCAGCCCTCAATCCCTGCACACCCAGCAACCCGTAATGCGGCGCCGCATCCACCACCTGCACATCCTCCCCCACGACGAACTGCTCCAACCGCGCAGCCACCACCGGTCCCAACCCGGGCTCGACATCCAGCAGCAGCTCGTTCGGCAGGGCATACACCTGCATGTCCGCCAACACCCGCGCCTTCGGATTCACCAGCAGGGCGTGGCACCCCGACCACGTCGCCAGTTCCTTCACGTTGTTGGTGACCTGCCCGTTCAGAAACTTCTGCCGGTCCGCCCCCAACAGCACCAGCCGCCCCCGCGCCGACAGATCGATCGCCGCCGCCGCCGAACGCAGCGCCCGGTGTTCCCGCCGCCAGTCGCCGTAACTCAGCACCCCTTCACCGCCTCCGACCGCCCCGAATCGCGCCCCAAGCGCCTCGTGAAACGCATGCAATGCCATCCCTTCCATGACGCGACTCTGACACGCCGACCGGCCCGGGAAAAGGAAGCCGTTGATTCGCCCGCCCGCTCCCTTAATCTCGGCCCCGCGCCCGCCCGGCCCGCCCCCGTCCCGCACGGTACGAACCGCCAGGCATCCCGCGGATCAACCCATTGCCACTCCCTCACCATGGCCTCCAAACCTGCCATCCATCGCTGGCGCTTCGGTCGCGCCGGCGGACTCAACCAGGTCCGCTTCGAGTCCGCCGAGGACTACCGCGACCTCGCCAGCCTCGACCAGAAACTCTGGGTCGCCCTCACCTGCCCCGTCCGCGGCCTCGAGTTCGATGAGAAAACCCTCGCCCTTATCGACACCGACGGCGATGCCCGTGTCCGGGCCCCCGAAATCATCACCGCCATCCGCTGGACCGATCTGCGCCTGAAGGATCTCGGCGCCCTCAAGGATGGCCGGGCCTCCCTCCCCCTCGACCTCATCCACGACCAGACCCCCGAAGGCCAGGTCCTCCTCGCCTCCGCCCGGCGCATCCTCGAGGTCCTCGAAAAACCCGACGCCACCGAAATCGCCCTCGCCGATGTCGAGGCCATCGCCTCCCAGCTCACCCAGACCCGCTTCAACGGCGACGGCATCCTCCCCGCCGAATCCACCGACGATCCCTTCCTCCAGAAGGTCATCCAGGAGATCGCCGCCACCCAGGGCACCGAGACCGACCGCAGCGGTCACCCCGGCATCACCCAGGCCCGTCTCGACACCTTCTTCGAGCAACTCGCCGACTGCAACGCCTGGGCCGCCCGCGCCGAATCCGAAGCCGCCACCCTCCTGCCCCTCCGCGACGCCACCCCGGCCGCCGCCGCCGCCCTCGAAGCCGTCCGCACCAAGCTCGACGACTACTTCGCCCGCTGCCGCCTTGCCGCCTTCGACCCCCGCGCCCTCGCCGCCCTCAATCGCAAGGAGGAGGACTACCTCGCCATTGCCGCCCGGGATCTCTGCATCACTGCCGACGAGGTCGCCGGCTTCCCGCTCGCCCGCATCGAGGCCGGGCGCGCCCTGCCCCTCCAGGAGGGCCTCAATCCCGCCTGGTCCGGCCCCATCGCCACCTTCGTCACCGCAGTCGTCCATCCGATCCTCGGTTCCTCCACCACGTCCCTCACCGAGTCGGACTGGGCCGCCCTCAAGGCGAAGCTCGCCCCCCATCAGGCCTGGATGAACGGAAAGCCCGCCAGCCCCGTGGCCGCCCTCGACCTCGCCCGCATCCGCGAACTCCTCGCCTCCAACGCCAGGGCCGACATCGCCCAGCTCATCGCCGAGGACCGGTCCCTCGAAGCCGACTACAACGCCATCGCCGACGTCGAGAAGCTCATCCGCTACTTCCGCGACCTCCACCGGCTCCTCAACAATTTCGTCAGCTTCACCGATTTCTACGATCGCGACCAACTCGCCACCTTCCAGGCGGGCACCCTCCTCCTCGACGCCCGCGCCTGCGACCTCTGCGTCCGTGTCGATGACCCCGGCAAACACGCCGCCCTCGCCGGCATGGCCAAGACCTACCTGGCCTACTGCGATTGCACCCGCGCCTCGGGCGAAAAAATGACCATCGCCGCCGCCTTCACCAACGGCGACAGCGACAACCTCATGGTCGGTCGCAACGGCCTCTTCTACGACCGCAAGGGCCGCGACTGGGACGCCACCATCACCAAGGTCGTCGAGAATCCCATCAGCATCCGCCAGGCGTTCTGGGCCCCTTACAAGAAGCTGGTCCGGATGGTCGAGGAACAGGTCGCCAAACGCGCCGCCGAAGCCGAATCCGCATCGGAAAAACACCTCGCCTCCGCCGCCGATACCGCGGCCAATATCGACAAGACCAAACCCGCCCCGGGCAGGAAGATCGATGTCGGCACCGTCGCCGCCCTCGGCGTTGCCTTCGGCGCCATCGGCACCCTCCTTGCCACCATCGCCGGGCATCTCTTCGGACTGGTCCTCCTCCCGTTCTGGCAGATCGTCCTCGCCTTCATCGCCATCCTTTTCATCGTGTCCGGCCCGTCGATGCTGATCGCCTGGCTCAAGCTCCGGCAACGCAACCTCGGCCCCATCCTCGACGCCAGCGGTTGGGCCGTGAACGGACGCGTCAAAGTCCCCGTCTCGCTCGGCCGCTCCCTCACCACCATCGCCAAGCTCCCCCCGGGTTCCGTCCCCGCCGTCAGCGAGAAATTCGCCGAACCCCCCGTCTTCTGGCCCAAACTCGTCGCCTTCGGCGTTGCCCTCGGCTTCTTCTACAGCCTCTTCAACCATTACGGCCTCATCCATAAGTGGAGCGAGGGCCGGTTCGGCATCGATCGCGACCTGAACCCGCCCCCGCCTTCCATCCTCGACAAGCTCGAGGAGGCGATCACCAGCGTCACCGCCCCCGAAACCAACGCCCCCGTCGAATCCGCCGAGGCCCCGGCCGACCCGCCGGCACCCGCTCCCGAATCCACACCCGAACCCGAACCCGCTCCGGCCCCGTGACGATGCCCAGCGATACCCCCGCCCCTCCTTCATCCCCCCCGGCGCCCCCCCGCACCGCCGTCGTCACCGGCGCCGGTTCCGGCGTCGGCCGTGCCGTGGCCCTCGCCCTCGCCCGCGATGGCTGGCGCGTTGCCCTCGTCGGGCGCCGCCAGTCCGCCCTGGACGAGACGGCTGCCCTCGGACTGGCCGAGGACCCTCCGTTCCTGGTTCTCCCCTGCGACATCGCCGAGGCCACCGCCGTCAATGCCATGGCCGGGGAAGTCCTCGCCGCCTTCGAATCCGTCGAGGTGCTGGTCAATGCCGCCGGCACCAACACCCCCCGGCGCAGCCTCGAAGTCCTCTCCCCCGAGGAGTACCTCCGCCTCCTGGCCACCAACCTCCACGGCGCCTACTGGTGTACCCGGGCGTTCCTCCCCTCGATGCGCGCCCGCCGGTCCGGCACCATCGTCAATGTCGTCTCCGACGCCGCCCGCCAGGCCAGCCCCAAGGCCGGCCCCGCCTACTCGGCCTCCAAGGCCGGTCTCCTCGGCCTGACCCAGGCCATCAATGCCGAGGAACGTCACCGCGGCATCCGTGCCTGTGCCCTCCTCCCCGGCGACATCGATACCCCCCTCCTCGACCATCGCCCCAACCCGCCCTCCGCCGAGGCACGCCAGTTCATGCTCCAACCCGAGGACGTCGCCGATTGCGCCCTCCTCGCCATCCATCTCCCTCCCCGCGCCGTCGTCGAGGAAATCCTCGTGCGCCCCGCCGGTCCCCCCTCATGAACGATCCCATCGCCCGCTGGGAAGGCCTCCTCGCCGCCCAACCCGCCAACGACCTCGCCCGCTTCAGCCTGGCCAAGGCCCTCTTCGATGCCGGACGCCACGCGGAGGCCCTCCGCCACCTCAACACCGCCCTCGAACACAAACCCGACTGGATGGTCGTCCAGATCCTCGTCGGCCGTTGTCACCTCGCCCTCGACCAGCCCGCCGAGGCCCGTGCCGCCTTCGAACGCGCCCGCCAGCTCGCCATCGATCAGGATCACCAGGGACCCCGCGCGGAAATGGAACAGCTCCTCGCCGAACTCGCCTGAACCGGACCCCTCCCCCCATGAACCGCCTCCACTCCTCCCGGAGCGCGAGCCGCCGCGAGACCGCCCGGCTTCGTGCCCGCCATTCCTCTTCGCTCCGCCTTCGCACTCCCAACCCGTGAACCGCATCGTCTCCCGCTTCCACCAGCTCCGCGACGCCCGCCAGAAGGGTTTCATCGCCTATCTCGGCGCCGGGGATCCCCACCTCGAAGCCACCCGCCAGCTCGCGCTCGCCTTCGATCAGGCCGGCGTCGATGTCCTCGAACTCGGCGTCCCCTTCAGCGATCCCCTCGCCGACGGCCTCGTCAACCAGCTCGCCGCCCAGCGCGGCCTCGCCAGTGGCACCACCCCCCCGCGCCTCCTCGCCACCGTCGCCGACATCCGCCGCGAATCCCAAATCCCCATCGTCCTCTACGTCTATTACAACCTCCTCCACCGCGTCGGCCTCGACCGCTTCATCGCCGATTGCGCCCGGGCCGGCGTGGACGGCCTCCTCGTCCTCGACCTTCCTCCGGAGGAGGCCGACACCTACGAGGAACGCATGCGTGATGCCGGCCTCTGCGCCATCTGGCTCCTCGCCCCGACCACCCCCGAGGAACGCATCCGCCGTATCGTCGCCCGCGGGTCCGGATTCCTCTACTACGTCTCCCGCGAAGGCGTCACCGGCATGCAGGAGCGCATCGCCGATTCCATCCCCGCCCGCGTCGCCGCCATCCGCCGGCACACCAGCCTCCCCGTCGCCATCGGCTTCGGCGTCTCCAATCCCGATCAGGCCCGCGCCGTCGCCGCCCATGGCGACGCCGTCGTCGTCGGCAGCGCCATCGTCCATCGCGTCGCCCAGCTCGGCGACTCCCCCCAGCTCGTCCCCGAGGTGGCCGCCTTCGTCCGCCAGCTCGTCGAAGCCGTCCGACCCGATCCCCATCTCCCATGAAACCCCGGCCCCGCCTCGTTCATGCCCCCGCCCTTGCCCCCGCCCTTGCCTGCGCCCTCGCCTGCGCCGTGCTGATGCCGCCCGGTGCCCGGGCCGCCGACACGCTCCTCCCCCTCGTCCTCGACCCCGCCGCCTCGTCGCTCACCACCACCCTCTGCATCCAGGACCAGTGCTCCTCGGATACCCATCCCCTCGATGGACACCTGGTGCTGACGCTGCCGTGCGACGACGCCGACTCCCGCGCCGGCCTCCGGGATGTCCGCTTCGCCGCCACCGCCCGCCATCAGGTCACCCTCGACTTCGGCTTCGGCGGCAGAATCGGTGCCCAGGTCGAAAACCTGGTCATCCGCCACGCCGGCGCGTCCGTCGCCACCCCCTTCGAACCCTGGACCAACAGTGTGATCGTCTTCCCCATGGTCCCCACGCTCCTGGCCGGACACGTCCAGTACCAGGCCACCGGACTCGCCTGCGTCGTGGTCCAACTCGCCGAACTCCCGTGCGAAGACGCCATCGACCTGGGCACGCGCTCGACCAACACCATCTCCCGCCTCGAAACCCGGCTCACCCTGGACGGCGACCGCGCCACCCTCACTGGCGGTTTCCGGTTCGAGGAGTTCATCCAGCCCGACGAACCGAGCCTCGGCCGCATCGAAGGCACCGTCACCTTCACCGCGCACGGCGACCTCCGTCCCCACCTCACCCTCGAAGCCGCCAACGGAACCCGGCTCCTTCGCTGGTGCCGTCGCTTCGACCAATTCACGCCCCAACAAACCACGGCCCTCGATGCCCCCTGGCAACCCGCCGACGGCACCCCGGACGACACCGAAGACGAACGAACCCTCCGCCTCCCCATCTCCGACACCGCCCCCACCGCCTTCTACCGCCTCATCCGCTCCACCCCCCCCGCCTCCGCCCCCTGAAACGACACCTCCCCACCGCACCTTCAAACCTGAAGCCTGAAGCCTGAAACCTGAAGTCGTTCAGCTTTCAGGTTTCAGGCTTCAGGTTTCAGGCTTCAGGTTTCAGGCTTCAGCCTTCAGGCTTCAGCCGTCAGGTTTCACCTCCCCCCCCCCCCCCGGCACCGCCCGCCACGCCCGCACCGCCGCCCCACCCTCCGTCTCCCACATCCGCACCCACCCCCCCTGGCTCCCCGTCGCCAGCCGCCCCTCCCCAAGCCCCGGCGCCAGCGCCAGCGCCGTCAATCGTTCCCCACCCTCCCCAAACTCCCGTACCGGCTCCAGCGTCTCCCATCGATGCTCCCGCACCCGCCCGTCGCTCCACGCGCTCCACAAACGCTCCCCCTCGGAACGTAACCGGACCGCCTGCCCGGCGACCCCCGGAGATCCCTTCGCACCGCCCCCCGTCGCCGCCTCCCAAGTCCGGATCCGCCCATCCCGACCCGCGCTCGCCACGCGCTCCCCGTCCGCCCCGAAGACCACCGCCGTCACCGCGGCGCCGTGCCCTCGAAACACTCCAAACCACTCCCCGCTGCGCGCCCCGAACACCCGCGCCGTCCCGTCCCGGCCCGCCGACACCAACCGTTCCCCATCCGGACTGAACGCGAGGTCCAGCACCCAGTCGGAGTGCCCCGCCAGCGTCGCCACCCGTTCGCCCGTCGCCGTGTCCCAGACCCCGATGTCGCGGGCCGTCCCACCCGCCGCCACCAGATCCCCCGCCGGACTGATCGCCAGCGCCAGGTACCAGTCCGAGGCCCGCGCCAGCACGCGCGGTGACCCGTCGCCGTCCAGTTCCAACCAGCCCGCCGCCCCGCTTCGCCCCGGCTCCCCACCGGCAAAGTACAGGCGCCGCCCGTCCGGATGCAGGGCCAGTGCCTGAACCCGCTCAGGCAACCCCGCCAGCCGCCGCACCAACCCGCCCCCGCCGTCCCGCACCAGCACTTCCCGCAACCCACCCATGGCCCAACGATCCTCCCCCAACCCCACCAGCGCCGCGACCGGCATCGGATAAGCGTACTCGGCCGGCGGCGGTTCAACGCCCGAAGCCTCCACCCAATCGACCAGCGGCACACTTTCATCGCCTTCGAACCGCGCCCCGCCCGCAATCCACCTGCGAAACCGCTCGATCACGTCCGCCCCCAGCGCCTCCCCTCCCTGCGGCATCCGTTCCTCCGGATCGTCCGCCGTCAGCAGTCGCATCAGCAGGCTCCCCTCCGCATCGCCCGCCACGACCGCCGCCTCCCCGCTCACCCCCGCACGCCGCAGCGCCGACACCGTGTCCACCCGGTATCGACCCCGCTGCCGTTCGGGCCCATGACACGACAGGCATTGCTCGACCAGCACAGGCGCAATCTCGCGACGGAAGTCGGGTACCTCCCCCGCCCACACCGCCGCCCCGAAAACTGCGCCCGCCAGCAACGCCCGAATGGCACCCCTCGCACCGGGAATCATCGCGGCACTCTCCGATCCCCGTCCGATTCCATCAACAATGGGTTTACGGTCGCCGGCTCGTGGGCTTCATTCAACCCCATCACCGCATGCCCCCTGCCACGATCGCCTCCCCCCCGTCCTGCCATCCTCCCTGCGGATCCCCCGTTCGCCGCCTCCCGATCCTCGGCCTGGCCGCCCTCTGCCTCACCGCCTTCGCAGCCCCCGCCCAAATCCTCATCCCCACCGAGGCCCCCTGGACCTACCGCAAGGGCACCCTCGACCCGTCCGTCCCCCCCGAGGCCTGGCGGCACACGGACTTCCATGACAGCGACTGGACCGCCGGACGCGCTCCGTTCTACTACGACACCGCCAATGTCTACTCCGGCCGGACCCTCCTGGCCGACATGCGCAACAACTACACCACCCTCTTCCTCCGCCGCACCTTCGTCATCGAAGACCTCGATTCCCTCGCCACCCTTGACCTCCGCCACCTCTGCGACGATGGCTTCGTCCTCTGGATCAACGGGACCCTCGTCCATCGCTACAACCATGCCGGCGACAACTTCGGCCGTACCGCCACCGCCACCGCCGCCGTGCCCGAACCCATCGACTGGCTCGGCACCACCCTGACCTCCCCTCACGCCTACCTCGTCCAGGGAACCAACCAGGCCGCAGTCCTCGCCCTCAATACCTCCCGCACCAGCTCCGATTTCATCTTCGACCTGGAATTGATCGCCCGCCCTCGCGACACCTCACCCCCCACCCTCGCCGCCATCGATCCCGCCCCCGGCGAAGTCGAGGACCTGACCACCGTCACGGTGACGTTCTCCGAACCCGTCCGCGGCCTCGCCTTCTCCGACCTCCTCCTCAACCAGCGGCCCGCCCTCGGAGTCCAGGGTTCCGGCACCACCTACCGCTTCACCGTCGAACCCCCGCCGCTCGGCCCGGTCGCCGTCTCCTGGGATCCCGGCGCCGGGATCACCGATTTCGCCGATCCCCCGAACCCCTTCGACACCACCGCCCCCGCCGCCACCTGGTCCTATCTCCACATCGACCGCACCCCGCCCGCCCTCCGGCAAATCCTCCCCCCGCCCGGTCATACCGTCCGGCAACTCTCCCGCATCGAGGTGCTCTTCAGTGAACCCGTGGACGGAGTCCGGGCTTCCGATCTCCTCGTGGACGACCAGCCCGCCGCCGAGGTCGCCGGCTCCGAGGCCGGGCCCTACCTCTTCACCTTCCCGCCCCGTCCGGCCGGACCCGTCGCCCTGCGCTGGGCCGGAAACCACGCCATCGTCGATCGCGCTCCCACACCCAATCCCTTCTCCGGCGACCCCTGGTCCTATCTCGTCGATCCGGACCTCGTTTCCCACGCCGTCCGCATCTCCGAGTTCCTCGCCGACGCCTCCAACGATGCCGGCCTGCGCGACGAGGACGGCCACACCCCGGACTGGATCGAAATCGAGAATCGCGGCGATACCCCGGTCAATCTCCTGGGCTGGTCGCTCACCGATGACCCTGCCCTCCCCGGCCAGTGGGTCTTTCCCGACACCCCCCTCGCGCCCGGTGCCTTCCTGGTCGTCTTCGCCTCGGGCAAGGACCGCCGTTCCGGCGCCCCAGAACGCCCCCTCCACACCAATTTCCGGCTCGGCCTCGATGGCGAATACCTCGCCCTCTTCAATGCCGAATCCCCCCGCGTCGCCGTCTCCGAATTCGCACCCGCCTACCCGCCCCAGCGCCTCGACCACTCCTACGGTTACGACCCCGACGACCACCTCCGCCACTTCGCCCAACCCACCCCGGGCTCGCCCAACCCGCCCAGCACCCTCGCCGGAATCGTCCCCCCCGTGGAGGTCAACGTTTCCCGCGGTCTCTTCGAACATCCCTTCGAACTCCACCTCTCCTCACCCCTCGACGGCGTCACCATTCGCTACACCACCGACGGCACCCCGCCCACCGCGGCCGCCGGTCGCCTCTACCGCGACCCGCTCACGATCTCCACGACCACCGTCCTCCGCGCCACCGCCTTCCTCGAAGGCCACCTCCCTTCCGCCCCGATCACCCATACCTACCTCTTCCTCTCCCAGGTCGTCCTCCAACCGCCCGACCCGCCCGGCTATCCAGCCACCTGGATCGACACCCAGGGACGCGCCTGGACGGCCGACTACGAAATGGACCCCGAGATCACCCAGTCCCCCGCCTATCGCGACCGCATGATCGATTCACTCCGCTCCCTCCCGGTCCTCTCCCTCGTCGCCCGGCCCGCCGACCTCTTCGACAACGCCACCGGGATCTATCCCAAATCCCAGGCCCGCGGCCCCTCCTGGGAACGCGCCGCCTCCGCCGAGTTCCTCGATCCCGACACCGGCGCCTCGCACCAGATCGACTGCGGCGTCCAGATGCAGGGCAACTCCGTCCGCGACCCCGTCAAGACCGCCAAGCACGCCTTCCGCCTCGTCTTCAAACGCGACTACGGCCCGCCCAAGCTCGAACATCGCGTCTTCCCCGACGCCCCCCTCGCCGAGTTCAACACCCTCACCCTCCGCGCCGACTTCAATAATTCGTGGATGCACTGGGACGGCGCCCAGCGCCTCCGCGGCCAGCGCGTCCGGGACGCCTGGATCAAGGACTCCCAGCGCGCCATGGGCGGCTTCGCCTCCCATAACCGCTTCGTCCACCTCTACCTCAACGGCCTCTATTGGGGCATCTACGATCCCACCGAACGCCCCGATGCCGCGTACGCCGAATCCTACTTCGGGGGCACCCGCGAAGACTACGATGTGGTCAATGAAGGTCAGCGCGTGGACGGAACCATGGTCGCCTACAATGCCATGCGCGCCCTCTCCGACCTCGCCTCCGACACCCAGTACCAGCGCATGAAGGAATACCTCGATGTCCCCGCCTACATCGATTACGTCCTCCTCCACTTCTACGTCGGCCACCAGGACTGGTTCACCGACAAGAACTGGTACGCCATCCGCCGGCGCGCCCCCGGCGAAGGGTTCCGCTTCTGGAGCTGGGATGGCGAACTGATCCTCAATTCCCCCACCCAGAACATCGTCACCCGCACCGACCAGGCGTCCGGACTCCACGCCAAAATGCTGGCCAACCCCCAGTACCGCCTCGACTTCGCCGACCGCGCTCACCGCCACCTCTTCCACGACGGCGCCCTCACCCCCGACGCCGTCGCCGACCGCTACCGCCGCCGCATCGACCAGGTCGAACGCGCCATGGTCGCCGAATCCGCCCGCTGGGGCGATTACCGTCGCGATGTCCATTCCTACTCCAGCGGCCCCTACCTCCTCTACACCGTCGACGAACACTTCGCCCAGGAACGCGACCGCCTCTTCCGTGATTACTTCCCCCATCGCACCGGCACCGTCCTCAACCAACTCCGTGCCGCCGGCCTCTACCCCGCCGTCGCCGCTCCCACCCTCGCCCCACGCAGCGGACGCATCCCCTCCGGAACCGCCCTCTCCATGACCGCCCCGTCGGGCACGCTGTACTACACCCTCGACGGCTCCGATCCGCGCCTCGCCCCTTCCGGCGCCATGGCCCCCGCCGCCGTCCCCTACACCGCTCCCATCCCCCTGACCCGCTCGACCCTCGTCAAGGCCCGCGCCCGCCTCGGCGACACCTGGAGCGCCCTGGCCGAGGCGACCCTCGAACTCGACAGCCCGGTATCCCCCCTCGCAATCACCGAGATCCATTACCAACCCCTCGAAGGCGATCCCTACGAGTTCCTCGAACTCCAGAACCGTGGCGTCATCCCCATCGACGTCACCGGGTTCTCCTTCGAAGGAATCCGCTTCATCTTCCCCCCCAACTCCATCCTCCAGCCCGCCCAGGTCGTGGTGCTCGCCTCCACTCTCAGCCCCGACGCCTTCGCCCAGCGGTACCCCGCCGTCGCCGTCTTCGGACACTTCTCCGGCTCCCTCGCCAATGCCGGCGAACGCATCGCCCTCCTCGATCGCCAACGCCGCGCCGTGACCGCCGTGACCTACGCCTCCTCTGGCGGCTGGCCCCGATCCCCCGCCGGTTCCGGTCCCTCCCTCGAACGAATCGACTTCAACGCCCATCCCCAATCCCCCGCCGCCTGGCGCTCCAGCGTCGTCCCCCACGGCACCCCGGGCGTCGTCCCCCATGCCCCCACCCCCACCCCGCCCCCCGTCCGCCTCAACGAACTCATGGCCGTCAACACCGGCTCCGTCCTGAATGGCCCCCATGCCCCCGACTGGATCGAACTCCACAACGCCGGCCCCGCCCCCGCCAACCTCTCCGGCTGGAGCCTCTCGGACTCCAGCGAACCCAGGAAGTTCGTCTTCCCCACCGGCACTTCGATCCCACCCGGCGGCTATCTCGTCGTCTGGTGCGACGACCGCCGCGACACCCCCGGACTTCACACGGGTTTCGCCCTAAACCGCGCCGGCGAAACGCTCACGCTCTTCAATTCCGAGTCCCAGCGAGTGGACGCCGTCTCGTTCGGCAGCCAGTTGCCCGACCTCACCCTCGGCCGCACCGGCCCCGACGCCACCTGGACCCTCTGCCAGCCCACCCCCGGCCAGCCCAATGCCCCCCAACCCCTCGCCAACCCCGGCCAGCTCGCCCTCAACGAATGGCTCGCCCGGCCCGCTCCCGGCCATGACCCCTGGATCGAACTCTACAACCGTCACGATTCCCTCCCGGCCTCCCTCCACGGACTCTTCCTCGCCACCGATACCGCCGTCGCGCACCTCCCTGCCCACACCTTCCTCGCCCCCAGCCAGCACCTCCTCCTCCACCCCGACACCCGATCCGGTCCGGACCGCGTCGCCCTGGAACTCCGCCCCGACACCGTCGAACTCGCCCTGCTCGACGCCTCGGGCCAGTCCCTCGATCGCATCGCCCTCACGCCTTTCGCCCACCTCGATCCCGGCGCCTCCGCCGGTCGCCTCCCCGACGGTGCCCCGTCCCTGACCGCCTTCCCCCACACCGCCAGCCCCGGACTGCCCAACGCCCTCCCCGATCCCGCCGCCCCGCGCTTCCACGAAATCGCCGCCGCCTTCGAACCCGGCTGGATCGAACTGCATCACCCGGGCGATTCCCCCTTCGATTTGTCCGGCTTCCGCCTCGCCACGTCCCGAACCGGAGACCCCTCCTGGACCTTTCCGCCCGGCACCACCCTCCAACCCGGCGCCTTCCTCCTCGTCCATGGCGACCCCGCCCAACCCGCCACCACCTCATCCGCTTCCCCGCTCAACAGCCGTCTCCAGCTCCCCCGTCGCGGCGGTTCCCTCTTCCTCCTCGCCCCCGACGGGCGCCTCTCCGACACCCTCGCCTTCGGATTCCAGGTGCCCGACCGGACCCTCGGCCACACCCCCGACGGCTGGACCCTGCTCGCCACCCCCACTCCCGGCGCCCCCAACGCCGAACCCGCCCCCACCGCCTCCCCCGGTCACCTCCGCATCAACGAATGGCTCGCCCAGTCCGACCACGACAACGACTGGATCGAACTCTTCAACCGCTCCGACCTCCCCGTCGCCCTCCACGGCCTGCACCTCTCCGATCACCCCGGCCTCGCCCGCCAGGACCGGTATGCCTTCGCCCCCCTCAGCTTCATCGCCGGACGCGGCTTCGTCCGAATCGACGCCGACAATCGTCCCCAGGACGGCCCACAGCATGCCCGCTTCGCCCTCGCCGCCGCCGGCGAAGCCATCGTCCTCACCGCCTCCAACGGCCAACCCATCGACGCCGTGTACTTCGGACGCCAGACCCGCGGCGTCTCCATGGGCCGCATGCCCGACGGCGCCGACGGCCCGTTCGTCTCCTTTGCCGAACCGTCCCCGGAAACCTCCAACGCCCCCCACTACGTCAACCGCCCCCCGGAACTCCACCCCATCCCCGACCAATCCATCGTCGCCGGAGCCATGCTGGTCCTCCCATTCCCGGCCACCGATCCCGACCAACCCCACCAACGGCTGACATTCCAGCTCGACCCCCTTCCCCCGGGCGCCGAATTCGATCCCCACACCGGCACCCTCACCTGGCGCCCCACCCTCCAGCAGGCCGGAACCACCTTCGACCTCCGCATCACCGTCACCGACGACGGCCACCCGCCCCTGGCCGCAGTACAGACCTTTGCCCTCTCCATCACCGCGCCCTCCCCTCCGTTTCTCGATCTTCCCCGCGTCGTCGGGAGCCTCCTCTACTTCCGCAACCGCGGCGACTTCGGCCCCGAATACCATCTCCAGACCTCCACCGACCTCCTCACCTGGCAGACCCTCACCATCACCCGCCCCCAGGAAGTCCCCTTCGACTGGATCGTTCCCCTCGACCCCACCGCCCCCCCCCGCTTCTACCGGGTCCTGATGACCCCTTGACCCCCTGACCCCGAATCCCCATGCCCTCCTCCAACGCTCCCCTGCGCCGCCCCTCCCCCGACCCTCCCCGCCCGCCTTCCGCCCTACCTCACCGCCCAAAACTTCGTACACATGCACGCAAAATCCGCAAAATCCGCGAAGCGTCGCCTCGGAGGGCCGAGTTCCACGAGGCCGCAACGGTGTGGAGCGTTGGGTCGAGGACTCGCAGATCTCGTCGTGTCCTTCGTGCCTTCGTGGTGAATCCGCCATTTCTCGGACGGGCCCGCCCGAACCTTGACCCGCATCAATTCCAGGAACCCTGCCCCGGTGCCATAACCTCCACGCATGCCCTGTCCTTATCGCCTTCTTCCTCCCTTGGGCATTGGGCTGGGGTTCCTGGCCATCGCCCTCTCCGCCAGACCCGCCGCGGCCCCATCCAACTCCCGAAAACACAAAAACCAACCAACCCTACTCATTCATGATCCGTTACGTCACCCTCCTCCGTTTCACCGACCAGGGAACCCGAGCCCTCCAGCAATCCCCGCAACGCGCCAACGCCTTCCGCGAAGCCGCCCAGCGCGAAGGCGTCCAGGTCGAATCCCAGCTCTGGACCAGCGGCGCCTTCGACGGCCTCCTCATCCTGACCGCCAACGACGAGCAGTCCATCCTCCGTGCCCTCGCCCTGCTCGCCGCCCAGGGCAACGTCCGCACCGAATCGGCACGGGCCTTCGACGCCGCCGAGTTCGACAAGATCGTCCACCGCTGAGTTCTGGCCCCCCGGAATTCGGCGCCTCCCCCAGTCGCGGGTGAGGAGGCAACGAATCGGAGGGACGAACTCCGCGAGTCCACAAACCCAACGCCTCACGCCATTGCGGCCTCGTGGAACTCGGCCCTCCGATTTCAACCCCATTGCTTCACTCCGGAGGGACGAGCTCCGCCAGTCCACAAACCAACGCTTCACGCCATTGCGGCCTCGTGGAACTCGGCCCTCCGATTTCACCCCCATTGCTTCACTCCGGAGGGACGAACTCCGCCAGTCCACAAACCCAAGCACCACCCCGTTGCGGCCTCGTGGAACTCGGCCCTCCGATTTCACCCCGTTGCTTCACTCCGGAGGAACGAGCTCCGCGAGTCCACAAACCCAAACCACCACCCCGTTCCCCATGCGCACCCTCTACGACGATGACCTGGTCGAAACAGCCCTCCGCGTCGCCCCGTCCGCTTCCGCCAACTCCCCTCCCGCACTGCAAGTCCGCCGCATCCATGCCGATCGGGAACACTGCCATTCCGTCTCCGATCCCGACGACCGCGCCGCCGCCTTCGCCCGGCACCGCCGCCACCCATCGCAACCTGCTCGATATCGCCTCCGATCCCCGCGTCCTTCAGGCCCGCCCCGCCCCCGTGCCCGGCGGACCCTGCCCCCTCTGTGGCCTCGCCGCCTTCGACTGGGCCCAGGCGGCATCCCTTCCCCACCCCGTCCGCGACCGCATCCAGTCCGAATTCCCGGACTGGCACCCCGACGAAGGCCTCTGCTCCCGCTGCTCCGAGGTGTATCAGACCCTCGCCTCCACCGGCTACCCCTCGACCCTCTGCCTCGGATCCCCCCACCGCACCGCACCCGCGCTGCTGACCTCCCCGAAAAACCCCTCCGAGATCCATCCGGCCGCTTCTCAGACTTCTGGAACTCCCCCAAGCCATCTCTCCCGGGTGCTCGTACTCAGCCCGAAGGGCGGTCATCGAGCCGGCAGGCGCACCTTTTCCAGCGTCGCCCCATCGCACACACCCGATTTCAACTCGTTCCCATCGGTTCTTCCGACAAGCAAGGTCCCAATGCCACATTGCCCTCGGCAGGCAAGATCCTACGCCAATCGCGGGTTCAGGTCATCGTTCTGCCCACAATTGCATGGCTGTGTGGGAATTCTGATCCGGCCCAATTTCGACAGCAGGTGGTCCCGCTTGGGTGAGTGCTGACATGATTTCGCACCAGGATCGATCCCGTCGCGGAGGCATCGGAGTTCGTCCGATGCGGAGCAACTTCAGCTGGCACGGCCGGTTCACGCCCGAGTTTGTCACCGCTTCACAAATCGAATTGTCTGGCATAAGACCCTTCGGCATCATTTCACCCATGCCAGCCTGCGCCGCGCGACACAAGAAACCGGATGAATCGGTATGAAGATCCGATCCAAAAGAGGTCACCCGCACCTGAAAGTTGAAAACTTCGGGCCGATTCGCTGCGCCGACGTTCACTTTGGCAACCTGACCGCATTTGTTGGCCCGCAGGCGACCGGCAAGAGCATTCTCCTGCAATTGCTGAAGCTGTTGGTGGACGCCAGGCACGTGAAGTCGGAACTCCGGCGGGCGGGCATTGATTGGGAAGACAAACTGGCGCTTTTTCTGGACGTCTATTTCGGCGAGGGGATGCATGGCCTCTGGAAGAACGGGCGCACATCCATCGAGTTCAATGAGAACTCAATCAACCTCCCTGACCTGATTCAACGCACGAAGGCATCGCGGGGCGAGTCCATGTTTTTTGTCCCTGCCCAGCGAGTCCTGACGCTTCGCGATGGCTGGCCGCAGGCATTCACGCATTACGACGCGGGCGTGCCGTTCACGGTGCGCGAATTCAGCGAGGAATTGCGGCTGCTCATGAGCAAGTTCGGAACCAGTGGCGACCTCTTTCCCGTTCCCCGGAGATTGAAGGAAGAATTCCGGGACTTGATTCAGCAGCACATCTTTCCTGGTTTCAACTTGAAGGTAGACACCCAGCGGGCGCAGAAACGCCTGGTGCTGGCGGCGGGTAAGAATTCGCTTCCGTTCATGGTGTGGTCTGCCGGCCAGCGGGAGTTCGTTCCGCTTCTCCTTGGTCTTTATTACCTGCTGACGCCGGCAGGCGCATCCCGGCGGAGGGGCGTGGACTGGGCGATTATCGAAGAGCTTGAAATGGGTCTTCATCCGCGCGCAATCGGGGTCGTGGTGTTGATGCTTTTCGAACTCGCCGCGCGCGGCTATCGCGTCTGCGTATCGACGCACTCGCCGCAGGTTCTCGATGCAATTTGGGCGCTGAAACACTTGGTCAAGGCACGCGCAAGGCCGGAATCGCTATTGAAGGTTTTTGACGCACCCGCGACGCAATCCATGATGCAGATCGCCGAACGCATCATGAAGAAGATCGAGGCGAGGGTTTACTACTTTGAACGGGAGAGCGCACAAACGCGGGACATCTCCAACCTAAACCCATCGTCGGACGAAGCGGCGGAAGCCGGTTGGGGCGGCCTTTCCGAATTCAGCGGACGAGCCAACGAGGTCGTCGCACGCGCCGTTGCGAATGCCGGAAGGGAGGCCGCGTCGTGACGTTCAAGCATGCCGTCGAAGAAACGCCACATCTGAAAGACGCCTGGAAGCCCGGCCTGCAGGCGTTGCGAGCGCAGGACCGTCCGCACATCGCAGCAGAAGACACGAGGCGATTGACCGGCAGCGCGGACGTGGATGACGCCCTGCAACCACAAGAACCGAACGCAAACCGCTGGGATTTTGGAATCGCCTACCAACACACGAACCGAAGCGCTGAGGTGGTCTATTGGGTTGAAATCCACACCGCGAGCGATGCGGAAGTCAATGTGGTCTTGAACAAGTTGCGCTGGTTGAAAGCCTGGTTGAAAGACGACGGCAAGTGGTTGAATGAATTCGAGCGCGACTTCATCTGGGTGTCGAGCGGCGCAACGTCGTTCACCCTCAATGCGCCGCAGAGAAAGGCGTTCGCCGAACTTGGACTTCAGCAGAAGGGAAAGGTGTTGCGGATTCCAGCCGCACGGGCGGATTGATTATCCTGGTTCTTCAGCGATTTCCGGGCTCTTTGGAATTGGTCCGGGTAAAGCTGGCCTCGCTGGTACCGGGAGTGCCCTGACCCGACCTTGCGGATTTGGACGGCAAAGAAGGAATTTTTCATGTTGAGTCATGGTTCTTCCCGACTGTTTAAGCTTTGATGGCATGCTCCGGCACCGGTGAATGGCGGATTTCCCTTCATCGGCTCTCCAGGGCCAACGCCGGACCTTCCGGACGTCCCGTTTCCGCGGCCCGACGGAACGGCTGGGGTTGAAGATAGGTGAGGCGGCGCCACAGCCACTCCACGGGCCCGAAGCGGTAGTAACGCAGCCAGAATGGCGAAAGCCACAATTGGGCGGCCCAGATGGCCAGAACCAGCAGGTAGAGCTGATAGCGCTCCCAAGCCCCGTACTGGGCGAGCCCCACGAAGACAAACGTCGTCACCACGGTATGGGTCAGGTAGTTGGTCAGGGCCATGCGTCCCACCGCCGCCAGACGCCGCCGCACTCCCGCGAGCAGCCCGAGACGGCACACCAGCATGATGAGGCCCACGTGCCCGATCAGAACGCCGGTTCGCCCAAACTGATAGGTGTTCAACATCTGGAAGTACGTGAGCAGATCGAACTGGCTCCGGAAATAGGCGATCGTTTCGTAGGCGTTGATGGGCAGCCCGACGCCGTAACCGATGGCCCCCATGAGCGCATACGTTCGGATCGGCATCCGGCCGGAGAAGACACCCCACTTGAACAGCGCCATCCCGACGATCATGAGGCCCAGAATATCCCAGTAGCTGTGCCGGTAGTGGTACTGCGACTGCATGAAGTAGGTGTAGCCGAAGCGTTGACCCGCCGCGGACAGATAGCCGCCTCGCATCGCAGCAATCTCCTCTTCCTTGGTCACCGCATCAGGCTGGTACGCGGCCCGCTTTTCGCTCCAGCGATCAAGAGCCTTCCTTTCCTCCGGGCTTGGATCCTCCCCCCGCTCCAGCTTCTCCTCCGCGGCCATCGCACCGCGGTGCGACTGAACGGCACCCCGATATGCAAGCATGGCAGTCCCCGCCCCGGTCATCAGCAGTGCGGCCCCCAGGGCGAGGAGCCTCCCGGATCTCACCCGTCGCAACGGAAACAGGAACATTCCCATCAGGCCGTATGCGTAGAGAATATCTCCGGGCCACAGAAGGACATACCCGTGGATGATCCCGAACAGGAACAGCCAGATCGTCCGTCGATACCACGCGTCGGCAATGGACACGTCGTTCCGGTTGGCGTCGCCCTTCCCCGTAAACAGAATGACACTGGCGCCAAACAGCATCGAGAACAGGCCCCGCATCGTCCCCTCGACGAAGACCTCGTTCCCGGCCCAGATCCAGAGGTTCCAGCCTTCGGCACCGCCGTATCCGGAGGGATCCCAGTACGCCGGGTCCGGGAGCCCCATGCCGACGATGTTCATCAGCAGAATCCCGAGAACGGCGACGCCGCGAAGGGTATCCACGGAGTGGATCCGTCCGCCCGGATCCACCGGCCCCAGTGTCTCTGCTTCACCCTTCATGGATCAGCATTGCGGGCAGACCGAAAACACAGATGGAACCTTCGTGATCCCTGCATCCCGATGCAATCGGGTCAGGGATTCTTCCTCGGCACACTCGAGTTCCATATATCTCGATGCAGCTTCCACTCGCCATCCTCGATCTTCCAGAGAGGGAGATAACTGGATTCGTATGCATGATAGAGACAAGGGCAATGGTTTGATACCAACCAAAGTGAATGGGTCTTCATCGGTTCTTTGACCCCATCGAACTCATGGGACCGTGGCACGCACCTGGAGGACCGAGTAGCCCTTGACGAAGGTGTTGGTCACATGCCAGGTCGCTGCGAGCGCGTTTCCGGATAGGTAAGTTGCAGGTCTCCACGCGGCGGCGCCGAATTTCTGGGCAACCCGCAATTCGACCAAACCCTCCAGCGGGAAGTACTGCGTCTCGATGAGGACCACCACGGGAAGATCGCTCTGAATATCCACGTCCGCCGCCGCTTGAAGCGGTGCCGAAGGATCCGCCGGAACGGGTTTTCCCGCCACACCCGCAATGCGGACCTGGGGGCTGTTCGTTGTGGGCCATAGAACGGGCGACGGTTCCGGTGGGACGGCGATGGTTTCCGGGGCAAGTCGCAAGGTGGTGTCGAGAGTGTTCGCTTCGATCCGGATACGTCCATCAGGCAGGCAGGATATCTCTCCGTTCCCGGTCACGGCGTTGGCAACGAGTCGCACGCCTCCGCCGGCGGCAGTTCCCCCACCTGCATAGCCATACCTTCCGCCATTCGCTTTAACCATGCCCCTGATGTCGATGATTCCACCCGCCACGATGACGATCGCCCCGCCGCCGCCTCCGGCCGGCTGGTTCAAGGATGAACCTCCAGATCCGCCGACCAGTGGAACCAGTTCGGGGTTTCCATATTGGCTCGCATGCGCTCCGTTTGACACTCCTCCGGGCCCTCCCCCAGGCCCACCGCCTCCCCCAGGCCCACCGCCTCCCCCAGGCCCCAGACCGGCCCCCTTTCCCAAAGGACCAGCCGGGCCTCCTCGCCACCCGCCTGGGCCCGGTTCGGATGGGATGAGGTAGTCGTTGTGCAGAACCGGAAGGAACCGAGTTTCTCCACTCAGGTCGAGTTCTCCCGCGATCGTCACCTCTCCCCTCACCAGCCACACCACGGGCGCCCGGGATCGATGGTTCAGGAACCGGACGACGGTGCCGTTGGGGATGGTGACGGATTCGTACTTGAAGACCACGGCCCACTGGCTGGCGTCGTAGATCCCCTTCCCCGCGAATGCGGCGTTGTTCTGGTCCCAGGAACCATCCCGGGCCTGGGAAAGATCGATGATGTATTCCTTCCCGCTGGCCACGAGGTGCCCATCCGAGCCGTCGCTGGGTACGGCCAACTGGGCGAAGGCGGGGGCTGCGAGGAATACGGCGAGGAGGCCAAGGCGTGTGACGAGGTTCATAGGGTTGAGGAGCATGGCTGTGGGGCTCAGGGTTGGGTGGAGGGCGGCAGTTCGGAGAAGTTGAGGACGGACACTTCGCGGCCGATGGCCTCGATGCGCGCGGTTGGCGAACCGAAGTTGAAGAGGCTTGTCTCACGGCTGACGGCCTCGATCCGGGCGCTGGGCGCTCCGAAGTTCCAGAGGCTGGCCTCGCGGGAGATGGCCTGGGGGATGCGCGTTCCTGTGGAACCGGAGCCCGGCAGGGCGGCATAGACCGAGACTTCTTTCGAGATGGCCTCGATCGCCGCGCTGGGAGAACCGAAGTTCCACAAGCTCAGTTCACGGGAGATGGCCATTTGCTGGAGTGACCATGGCGACCGTGAACCGGGCATCGCGTTGTAAACCGACACCTCGCTCGATATGGCCTCACGGGCGGCGGTCGGTGCGCCGAAGTTGAACACGCTCAGCTCACGGCTGATGTACCGGGAGCCGGCCGGAAGATCGAGGGTGAGGAGCCGCACCCGGAGGCTGACGGTCGCGGAGACTCCCACGGCGCCTTCATCGTCCGTGGCCCTGGCCACAAGCAGATGCTCGCCGGCCGGAAGAGCGTGCAATGCGAGAGTGAAGGTGGTGTTGGTGGACACGCCGAGCGACAGCCCCTGCCGGAACAGTTCCGCCTCGAGAACCGTGCCGTCCGGATCGATGGCGGTCACCGTCACCTGGACGGTTGCGGGTTCGACAAGCTCGCCGATGGGAACCGCGACGAGGGTCACGACTGGCGGCAGATTGGTGGTGGTGACCCGGATCGTCACGAACGGCGCCACTGAGAACGCCCCCATGCCGTCCGTGGCGAGGGCGGACACGACAAACGAGCCGGTCCGCTCCGGAATCCATTCCACCGCAAACGGGGCGTCGCGCACCTCAGGGAACCGTCGGCCTCCGACCAACACGCTGACTCCGGTCAGGTCCCCCTCGGGATCATGGGCGTCTGCCGTGAGCGTGACACCGCTTCCGAGACGGACCGCACCTCCATCCCGGGGCGATACGATCTCGACCGTTGGTGGGAGGTTGGCCGGCCCGCCGGCCAACAGCGGGTCGGTGCCGCCCAACAGTTCCGTTACATCGTCCACGCCATCGCCGTCCGCATCCCCCGGATCGTCGAGGCGGCGTTCCTCGATCGCGTAGTAACGAGTGGTGGCACCCGCAGGAAGATCCCCAAAGGCGGCGCTGCCATCCCGTCCCAACACCATCCGGATCGGCCTCAGATCATCGATCGAATCGCCCGCCAGCAAGGTGTAGTAGCGGGTGGGATGGGATTCGTAGGCCAGGAGGAACAGGTCCGATTCCACCAGCAGCACCGCGTCGATGCGCGGCGCCTCCGTCTCCCCGAAGCACGGCCCGGTGGCGAGTCGGAGCAGCAGGGCCGGCACCAGCCAGAGCCATCCGGCAGGAACCCGGGCCCTGCCAGGCAGGCGCAACGCCGGTGCGTTTGGGCTGGGATCCGGGCAGAGGTCCGGACTGGGATCGGTCGTGTGCAACGGCTGACGATACGGGAGGGGGTGGCCTCGTCGTCAGGCGCAAAAATGACGTAGAAATCGCGTAGGGCGGATTCCACGAGGCCGCAGGGGAGTGGTGCAATGGATTGAGGACTCGCGGAGCTCGTCCCTCTGATTCCCTGCCTCCTCACCCACAACTCGGGGATGCACCGCCCCGCAACGCACGTCAGGCATCGCCGTTGCCCAGGGCCCGGTAGCGTCGCACGGCGGAGGCCTTCGAGTTGACGTGGAGTTTCTTGAAGATGTTTCGCACGTGGGTGCGGACGGTGTCGAACGAGACCCCCAACCCGTCGGCGATCTCCTTGTACCGCTGCCCGCGGGCGATGAGCTTGAGGATCTCCTCCTCGCGAACGGTGAGGTACGTGTCGGGCACGGCCGCCGCGGGTTCCCGCGGCAACACGCGGGGAAGCGTCGCGCCGGCCTCGGTCGCGTTCCGATCCTGGAACCAGTTCACAAGAAACCGTGCGACCGCCGGAGACATGGGCGAATCGCCCTGATGCAGCTCCCGAATTGCGGCGAGCAGTCTTTCGGGCGGCGCCTTCTTGATGAGGTAGCCGCTGGCCCCGGCCTCGAGGGCGCGAAAGAGCGGTTCCTGGTCCCCGAACACGGTGAGCATCATGATCCGCGCCTGCGGGAGCATGGGCTTGAGCCGGCGCACGCATTCCACCCCGTCCATCCCCGGCAACTCGATGTCCATGAGGACGACGTCGGGTTGGGTGGACGGAATTCCCCGCAGGGCGCTCTCGGCATCCGGCCACGCGCCGCACAGGCAATAGCCGGCGGCGGTCCCGATCAGCTCGCTCAGGCTGCGGCGCAGCTCGGCGATGTCCTCGACGATCGCGACACGGATATCCGGCTGGAATTCAGTTTTCATGGGAGTGGCTCCGGCAGGGGCAGATCCAGGGCGACGCAGGTGCCGCGGTCCTCGAACCGGACGGTACAGCTCCCGCCGTGGCGGCGCATGCGCTCCTCCATGTTGGCCAGGCCATTGCCCGAATGGCGTCTGCCCTCGCCCGGGTACCGCGGTTCCGCACAGCCATCATCCTCGACCTGGATGCGGAGCCGGCGGGCTTCGATGGCGACGGCGACGCGCACCCGGGTGGCACCGGCATGACGGATCACATTGTGCAGGGCCTCCCGCACGGCGAGCAGGATGTCGCGCCGAACCACGCTCTCGATGGGGATGTCGGGAAGCCTGACAGGGACATCGAGTTCGCAGGCGAGGTCGGCGGCCTCCAGGGTTTCGGCGATGCGGTCGAGCAGGTAGGCGACCGTCCGTTCCAGGGTGTCGTTGCGCGATTGGGTGATCCAGACGATCCGGTCGAGGCTGTCCACCAGTTCTCCGGCGGTCTTCTCGATGGAGCGAAGGCTGCGTTCGACCAGCGGGGTCTGGTCCAGGCTGCGTCGCGCATTGCCGCTGGTGCGGGCGATCTCCGTGATGTGCGCGCCAAGCTGGTCGTGCAGATCCTGCGCCACGCGGTCGCGTTCGGCGCGAAGGGTGGACTCCCGCACCTCATGCAACATCCGGGCGGTCCTCTCGCGCCTCCGGTAATACCCGCGGGTGACCACGAAAATCGCGGCGCCGGTTGCCAGCAGCAGGAACGAGGTCCAGCCAACGCCGGGAAACGGCACCACCACGCTGCGGAATTCGAATCCAAACCGTTCGCCCGGGGGCCGCCATCCGCTCGAAGCGGACAGACCCTCCCGGGAACCGAAGTATAGGAAGGCACGCCCCTGATACTCGAGACTGCCGGTGTATCGGGGTTGTCCCACGACGATGTCCGCAAACCCGTCGCCGTTCACGTCGCCCGCCGACCGGACAGTCGCACCGTAACCCGACTCGCGTTGGATGCCGCGGCCGGTCCAGTCGGGGCGGCGTCCCAGGCCCCAGCGCGATCCGTGAAACACCATGGCGACACCTTCGTTCGGTTCGACCTGTTCCCCGTAGAAGGCCCCGATCACGATGTCCCCGTAACGATCGCCATTGACGCTCCCGGCCGGAGCCACGCTGTGGCCCAGCAGGAATTCGACCTGGTTGGATTCGAATCGCCAGTCGGGTTCCAGTCCGAGCCCGGTCGGCGAACCGAAGAACACCAGCACCATGCCCTCCTCGCGTTGACCGTTGCTGGTGCGGTTGGCGGCGACGATCAGGTCGTCGTACCCGTCCCCGTTCACATCGCCGGCCGCATTCACCGACACCCCCAGCTCCTGCGTTTCCTGAACGCCCACGATGGTCCAGTCCGGGTCCGGACGGGGTCCGTCCGGGGAGCCGTAGAACACAAACACGCGCCCGGTCTTCTGCCGCGCCCCCGAGGCATGCGGCTCGCTGATCACCAGGTCGGCGTAGCCATCCCCGTTGAGGTCTCCGGCCCCGGCGACCGAATACCCGAACAGCGTCATGTTCCGGTCGCCGCGAATCTCCCAGCCCGGCTCCGAAGCGAGACCCTGCGGGCCACCGTAGAACAGACCCACATACCCACGGACCATGGGCGCCCCGGACGGTCGAGGAACCACGTCGTAGTAGCCCCCCACCAGCGCATCGGCGTATCCGTCGCCATTGACGTCTCCCGCGGCGCCCACGCTGAAGCCGAGGTTCCCCTGCACGACGGGCGTCCGATACTCCCAGGAGGGCTTTGGGGGCAGGCCCTCCGCCGATCCATAGAATGCAAACACCCGTCCGCTGATGTCAGGTTCCCGGTGAAAATCGGGGGCGCCAATCAGGATGTCGTCATAGCCGTCGCCGTTGACATCGCCCAACCCCGCCACCTGGTGTCCGAACTTGGCCTGGGGCTCCTCGCAGGCGTACCGCCAGATCCGGCTTTCCGACACGCCGTCGGGTCCTCCGTAGTACACATGAACCAGCCCCGCCCAATCCAGCGCGGTGAACGCCGACACGATCACATCGTCGTACCCGTCGCCATTCACGTCCCCGGCCCCATCCACCGAATGTCCGAACCTCCCCCGGAGTTCGGGACCGTCCAGCACCTGGACGGTTGGCCGGGAGTCCGAAGGGACGGGCGTTGGGGCGGGCGCGGCCCGGGTTCCTGGCGAAGCCGTTCGGACGGGTGCCGGCAGCGCCTGGGGCACCCGATGTCGTTCGACCCGGTACAACGCCGAACCGGGAGTCGCGGGGCCTTCCGGGAAGGCAACGCACACGCCGGGCAGGGCCGCCACGAAGACACACAAGATCGCCCGATGAAACGGGATGCATGGGCCAGGCCCGCTGCGCATGGCGCCTGCTTAACCCCGCCATGAGATCCTGTCACGCCTTCGAACCCACGGCTCAACAGGGTTCCGGGCGGGTCACCGCCTCGATCCGGGCCGCCTTCCGGCAGCCCGTGGCAATGCCGGTCTTCAGTCCAGCGTCGGTGGCAACGGGGGCGGCTCCGAAACCGGCCCCCGCTCCACAGGCGCTCGATCCGGTTGGGCACGCTCCACCGGTCTGCGTTCCACACGCTCCCCGGGCGCGCGCTCGGCCTGGCCGTGGTCCAATGGCTCCCGGCCTGCCGATCCCCGCTCCAGCGGTCTGCGCTCCCCGCGCTCCATCCGGTCCCCGCGCTCCATCCGGTCCCCGCGCTCCATCCGGTCCCCACGCTCCATTCGCTCCCCACGCTCCATTCGCTCCCCACGATCCTCGCCCCGGACCATTCCGGACGACCCTGCGTCGCCGGACGATGTAGCTCTTTCCCCGCCGCTGTCGCTGCGCCGCACCAGGCCCGGACCGCTGTCGGCATACCCTGCCCCCCCTGCCGGCACACGCCCGCGTCCCCGCCCGCGTCCGCGCATCCGGGCGCGACGTCGTGGGTCACCCGCGTAATCGTCCGGTCCACCCTCGTAGCCAGATCCCGCTGGCGACCGCATCGGGCCGGAGCCGGAAGGCCCCTCCGGATATTCGCGGCGCCGACGTTCCAGCGGGGCGGGCGGCAGCGGCCGGGGCGCCGGCGGCGGAACCACCCGTTCCCGGATCTGGGTCATCTGCCGCAGGAGTTCCTGCAACCGCTGCAATTCGCGTTCGTCGGCGACCTTCTGCTGTTCGGCGTCCTCGACCAGTTCCAGGACCTCCTCCATGTCGGTCAGCGCCTTCTGCAGGGCATCCACCACACGCTTCACCTCGAGCACCGCCTGCTCGATCGACCGCGGCGTCGCCGGGCGATAGGCCAGGGCCTCGACCGTACCCGGCAACGGGCCGACGGGTTCGGGTGGCGGTGGCGGGACCGCGGCTCGCGAGCCCTGACGGAACGGAACCGGCTCCGGCGGCTGCGGCAGCCCCGAGCCGTCCTCCTCCTGCATTCCAGCGTCGGGCTCCGGCCCCGGTTCGGACCACTCGGATTCCGCCGGCCCCACGGGGACCGCCGCATCGTCCGGCAGCGCGTCCGGCAGCGCGTTCGGCTCGCCGGGCGCTCCCATGTCCTCGGGAGCGCCAAAGTCGTAGCCCTCGCTGGGTGGCACTGGAACGGCCGGTTCGGGGGCGGACACACCGGACGCGGCGGCCGGCGGAATCGGTGGCGGCGCGCCTTCGGCGGCTTCGCCCTCGCTCGTCTTGGGTTTCGAAAGCCGGTGGCGCGGCCGGAAGGTGCGCCCGCGGCCGGTGCGGCGGCGAAGCCCGGACAGGGCCCCGGCGCCGGGGTCGGACGAATGCTCGGATGGGGAACTCATGGTCAATGATGCGGACTTACGGTTTCGGGTTGGGCGCCGTCGATGCGCCGTTGAGGCGCGGGATCGGGAAGGTCATTTGCTGATGCCCCGATCGCTGGCGCGGATGAATTGCACGAGATGTCGCAGTTCCGGCAGGGGTGGAAGGTCGTTCTCGATGCGCGACAGAGCCGTCGAGAGCGAAAGGTTTTCACGAAACAGCCATCGGAACGCCTGCTTCAGACAGAGGGTGGCCTCCTCGGAGACCCCGTTCCGCTCGAGCCCCACCTTGTTCACGGTGCGAATGCTGGCGGGATTGCCGTCGGCGAGCATGTAGGGGGGAATGTCCTGCACGACCTTGGCGCAGCCGCCAATGATGGCCATGGTTCCAATCCGGCAAAATTGGTGCACCAGCGAATGCCCCCCGATGACCGCCCGGTCCTCGACCTGCACATGCCCCGCCAACCCGGCGCTCGACAGGGTGATGTGATCCCCCATCCGCACGTTGTGGGCAATGTGGCTGTACGCGAGAATGTGATTCCGCGATCCAATCCGGGTCGCCTCCCCGTCCCCCGTCGCACTGTGGATCGTCACCGCCTCCCGAATCGTGTTGGCGTCCCCGATCTCCGTCCGCGTCGTCCCTCCCCGCCACTTCAGGTCCTGGGTCCGCAGCCCGAGGGTGGCAAAGGGATACACCTCGTTCCCTTCCCCCAGCGTGGTATGCCCGTCGATCACCACATGGCTGTGCAGCCGGTTCCCCGCGCCCAGGGTCACCTCCGGCCCGATCACACAGTAGGGCCCGATCTCGCAACGTTCCCCGAGGCGCGCTTGCGGGTGGACCACGGCGGTGGGGTGGATCACCGGCGACATTGGAGGCGCCACTTGCATCAACCGTCCGTCAGCATGAACAACACCTCGGCTTCGCTCACCACTTCGCCTTCGACCGTGCACACCCCGCGGGCACGCCCGATCTTCCCACGGCTCTTGGTCAACTCCACATCGATGACGAGTTGATCCCCGGGTCGCACGGGCCGGCGCCACTTCACGCTCTCCGCCGACATGAAGTACGCCAGTTTGCCCACGTTCTCCGCCTGCCGAAGCATGAGGATCCCGGCCACCTGCGCGATGGCCTCCAGTTGCAGCACCCCGGGCATGATCGGATGCCCCGGAAAGTGCCCCGCAAAAAACGGCTCGTTGATCGTGACGTTCTTCAACGCCCATATCCGGTTCCCTTCCACCTTCGTCACGCGGTCCACCATCAGAAACGGATACCGGTGCGGCAGCAGCCGCATCACGTAATCCACACTCGAATCCACCGGATCCACCGCCACCGCCACCCCGCCATCGGTCCCGGCCCCCGCCGTCACCGGAGCCGGTGCCGCAGCCGGCGTCCGTACCCGCGCCGGCGGCGGCGTGAACGCCCCACGCAGCGTGTCCGGACGCCGCATCTGCTCCACGATCCGCCGGGCCAGTTCGCAGTTCGCCCCGTGCCCCGGCCGCACCGCCACGATGTGCGCCTGAACCGCTCTCCCCGTCAGCGCCAGATCCCCGACGATGTCCAGAATCTTGTGCCGCACAAACTCGTCCGGATACCGCAACGGTTCGGTGGTCAGCACCGCGTCCTCCCGGATCACCACCGCGTTCTCGAGGCTGCCCCCCTTGATCAAACCCGACTTCACCAACGCCTCGATCTCCTCGAAAAAACAGAACGTCCGCGCCGGAGCCAGTTGCTGGGCCCATGTCTCCGGCGTGATCTCCACCGAATACACCTGCGTGTACCGCCCGTTCCGGTCCGCATTCGTGCAGGTGACCTTCAGCCGGTCGTGCGGCAACGCCACCAGCGTCGTGTCCCCCGCCACCAACTCGATCGGTTCCGTCAGCCGGTACGGTTCCCGCGGCTCGCTCTGCGGCAGAATCCCCGCCTCCTCGATCATCCGGTGGTACGGCAGCGAACTCCCGTCCCCGATCGGCGGCTCCCCGGCGTCGAGTTCCACCACCGCATTGTCCACCCCCGCCCCGCTCAACGCCGCCAGCACATGCTCCACCGTGTGCACCTTCGCGCTGCCCCGGGTCAACGTCGTCGATCGCGTCGTGTCCCCCACATGATCCACCCGCGCCTCGATCTCCGGGCGCCCTTCCAAATCCACCCTCCGAAACCGTATCCCCGTGTTGGGCGCAGCCGGCAGGAACGTCATCTCGACCCGGTTCCCACCGTGCAGGCCCACTCCGGAAAGCCCAATCGGGCGGCGCAACGTCTGCTGTGGCGGCACGGGACGGATTAAACGGAGCCCCCAACCCTTTGGCAAGCTGTGCCATGGCCCGCCCCAGGACGAACACGTGACCTCCCGGCCCGATCCCGATACCCTCCCCCCCATGCGTCTGGCCTTCAAACTCCTCCACACCCGCTACCGCGTGAATGACCTCGCCCGTTCCGTGGCCTTCTACCGCGACGTCCTCGGCCTCGAGGAGGTGCGCCGCCACAAATCCCCCCGCGGCTCCGAACTCGTCTTCCTGAAGGCTCCCGAAAGCGACGAAACCGTCGAACTCTGCTCGTTCCCCGACAGCGGCCCCGTCCAGGTTCAACCCGATCTCACCCACCTGGCGTTCCAGGTGGACAGCCTCGACGCCTTCGCCCGTCACCTCGAATCCCACGGCATCCGGTACTCCGACGGACCCCACATGAAACCCGACGGCAGTGGCTTCGCCTTCATCGACGCCCCCGAAGGCTACGAGATCGAACTGATCCAACGCGCGCCCGGCCCCCATTCGACCTACTGATCCACAGCCTTCCCGGCCCGCGTCCGTTCCTGCTCCAACTCCCCCAGCAGCGCGTGCAACGCCGCCAGTCGCGGCGCCTCCACCCCGTGCGCCCGCGCCCGTCGCAGGGGTTCGCCAAACAGGCTCTCCCGTTCCAGCGGCAGTCCCCGCTCGAAGTCGATCAGCGTCGAAGCCCGATAAGCCCCCATCTGGCGCGTCCTCTCGATCTGTTCCCCGGCCGCCGACTCCGGCACGCCCAACCCCTGCGCACGCGCCGCCCGGAGGGTCTCCTCCATCAATTCCCGCACCAATGCCAGCCACCGCGCCTCCGCCAGCAACACGTCGGTCGCCAGGCACGCCCCCAGCGGTCCCGTTCCCATCCGCCGCCCCGCCAGGACACTCTCGTACCCCGCCGCGCCAGCCACCCCCAGCCCGTTGAATGGAATGTTCCACACCAGCTTCTCCCAGTGCGCCGCCTCCAGGTGATCCGTGACCTCGCAGGGAACACCCCCCGCCCGAAACCATCCCGCCACCGTCGCCGCCCGCTCCGTCGCCGCGCGTCCCATCTCTCCCATCACAATCCGCCCGTGCGCCAGATGCCGCACCACCCCCGGCGCCGTCCGGTTCAGGCAGACGAAACACAGCCCCCCCAGCACCCGCTCCGCCCCGAACAACCGGGCCAGCGCCTCCTCGTTGCCCAATCCATTCTGCAACGTCAGCAGCGCCGTCCCCGGCCCCACCAGCGGCGACACCAGGCGACCCAGCTCCCCGTTGGCCGTGGTTTTCAGCCCGATCACCACCAGGTCGCACGGCCCGATCTCTCCGGCCTCCCGCGCCACCCCGGGCCGTACCGTGAAACTCCCCCCGTGCGCTGATTCGATCCGTACTCCGTCCCGTCGCACCGCCTCGTAGTCGGACCGCAACAAAAACCGGACATCCAGCCCGCTCCGCGCCAGGCATGCGCCGTAGTAACTCCCCAACGCACCGCAGCCCACCACCGCGATCCGCGGACGTCCGGTCCCGGGAAATCCCTCCATCCAGGAAAAAAAAGGCACCCCGTTTAACAGGGTGCCATGCACCAGATCCCGAAACTCACTTGTGACCGAGGATCGCGTCCTTCGCCGCCTTGGCCACCCGGAACTTCACCACCTTCTTGGCGGGAATCTTGATGGTCTCGCCGGTCTTCGGATTGCGCCCCTGCCGGGCCTTCCGATTCACCAGCACCAGCTTGCCGATCCCGGGCAGGGTGAAGGTGTCCTTGGCGTGCTTGTACGCCATCTCGGTCAGCACCGCCAGCACCTCGGAGGCCTGCTTCTTCGTCAGCCCCACCTTGTCAGCCAGGGACGCAGCCAGTTGTGATTTGGTCAAAGGTTTCGCCATAGATGTTGTGGTTGAAACGTTGCTCCTTCGCGGATACCGGATGCGTTCTACGGATGTGAGAAGCCGCCCCGCAAGGGAAAACTCTCGAAAATGCCTGATTTCTTCGCCTTTCCCGCCTCCCCGACCCGGTTTTACGGCCCAAAACCCGCCCCTTCCACCCCCACCCGGTAGAATCGCATCGCCTCCCCGGCACCTTCTCCATCCCGCCAACGCAGACTTCCTTCCGATACCGGAAGGACAACCCGCACCGTCCACCGTTCCAGATCCTCCGAAGTCTCAATCCGGACCAGTGCCCCCGGGGACGCCTCGATCCGCAGTTCCAACTCCCCGTCCTCCAGGGCTGCCCCCCCCAGTCTCACCCAGGCCGGCCGGGGCGCCTCGACCACCATCGTGACTCGTGCCTCCGCACTCAGCGCGTACCCGTCCCACACCCGGTACGTGAAGCTGTCGCTCCCTTCATAACCCGCCTGCGGTCCGTAAGTGAAGTCGATGCCCGATCCATACAGCCGCCCGAACCTCGGCCCCTTCAGAATGGCCGCCTCCAGCGGATGCCCGTCCGCGTCCGTCGCCGCCAACCGGAAGCTCACCGCCTCGTCCCTCCGTACCCGGACGGTCTGATTCGTCACCACCGGAAGGGTGTTCGGATCCCGCACCAGCAGATGAACGGTCGCCACCTCGCTCGTCTGTTCCCAGTCGCTCGCCGTGAATTGCAGGCGGTCCACTCCCCGGAATCCCGTCAGCGGCGCGTACTCGATCGCCGGCGGCGTGCCCTCGATCCGGCCATACGTCGGGAATTCCACCACCTCGAACCGCAACGGATTGTTCTCCGCGTCCGTCGCCTTCAACTGGATGGACGTCGTCCGGTTGCGACCCACCGTCAACACCTCCGACACCGCACGCGGTGGGGTGTTCTCGTCCGTCACCCGGATCGTCACCACCGCCTCCGCGCTCTCATCCATGCCGTCGCTGGCCCGGTACCCGAACCGGTCCGTCCCGACATACCCCGGCAACGGCGTGTAGGTCACGTTGGTCCCTTCCCACCGCGTCTCGCCATGCGCCGGCGCCAGCGTCATCCGCACCGTGAACGGATCCCCGTCCACATCCCACACCGCCAGCCCCACCCGGATCGGCTGGTCCACCGCCGTGACGGTGTCCACCGGCTCCACATCCGGCGGATTGTTGGCGTCCACGACCACCAGCGTCACCGTGACCGGCCCGACACTCTCGATCCCATCCGAAACCCGGTAGGTAAAGCGGTCGGTCCCCACAAAACCGCGCCCGGGTTCGTAGTGGGCCAGGGTCGGATATGCCAGCAGGATGCCATGCTCGGGACCCTCGAGGATGGTGAACGTCAGCGGGTCCCCGTCCACATCCTCCGCGTCGTAGAACACATCCACCGACCGGTTGCGGTTCACCGTCACCACCTGGTCCCGCGCCACCGGTGCGTCGTTGACCGGCTGCACCAGGATCGCCACCTCCCCGGTTGCCGTCGCCCCGTGCGGGTCCCCGACGACATAAAAGAACCTCTGCTGTCCGTGGTAGTTCGTGGGTGGCACATAGAGGAATCGCGTGTCCCCAAGAGCGGTCAGGGTTCCCGCCTCAGGCGTGCCGATCGAGACCAGAATCAACGGGTCCCCATCGGGGTCGCTGTCGTTCTCCAGCGGATCGAACTCCACCCGGGTGTCCTCATCGAGCACCAGACGCACCGGCTCGGGCCGCGGTGGATCGTTCACATTGATCACCAGCACTTCCACCTCCCCCGTCGCCCAGCCTCCCTCCCCGTCCGTCACCGTGTACTCGAAGGTGTCCACCCCGAAGAAATCCACCGCCGGCGTGTACCGTACCCGCCCGTCCGCCAGCACCTCGGCCACCCCGTTCCCGGGCCGGCTCACGCCGGTCACCCTCAGCGGCAGCCCGGAGGGCGAGACATCGTTCGCCGCCGGATCCAGAGTCAGGGGCTCCTCCTCCCAGGTCGCCGCGCTGTCCGGGAAGGCCACCGGAGGCCGGAACCCGGCCACCACCGCATATCCCGCGGCAACCTGCACTTCCGCCCCCGCCGGGTCCCGCACCGCCAGCACCACGGTCCCACGGCCCTCCCACCCGTCACGCGGCGGATCGACCCGCAACACCCGTCCCGTCTCCACCGTCACCCTCAGGCCCCCGTCATCGACCACCCGCCATTCCAGGGCACTGACCGGGTGATCCGGATCGCGCACATACCGGTCCAGCGGAATGGCCCGGAACGTACCGCCCAAATCGATGGTCTGATGCGGCAGCGGTTGCGCCACCGGAGCCTGGTTCGGGGGCGGCGGACGATGGAACCGGCCCGTGCGGGCGGGGCCGCCATGCGCCGCCGGCCAGGGCAGCGTGTCCGACGTCACCGCCGCCGGCAGTTCCCACGCATACAGGCTCGATCGCATCTTGGCCCGTGCCACCGGCGGCGTGGCCGAGTACTCGCGGTCCTGCACGCTCGCCGCCACCACATCCAGCCGCCCGTTCCCATCCAGATCGGCCAGCACCGCCGCGGGATACCGGTGCCAGGTCGCCCCCGCCGCCGTCTCCATCACCAGTCCCGCCGCCGGCCGGCCGGGTTGCAGATCGATGGGCGACCCGTCCGCCCGCCATGCCCGCACCCCGCCAGACCGTGTGGTGTCCCCGTTGATCACCACCTGCAGCCAGAATCCCGGCGTCGCCAGCACCACATCCGGCACCCCGTCCCCATCAATGTCCCCCACCACCGCCCCCGACCTCACCGCCCCCTGCGATTCGTTCCGCACCGGCCATCCCAGCAATTCGAACCCGTCGTCCCGCAGCACGTGAAGACTTCCCGAATCCCAGCTCGGCACCACGATCTCCAGCCGCCCGTCGTCGCTCAGATCCGCCAGGGCGGCGCTGACATGGAACGATTGCCCGGTAAGCACCGGCCAGCCCGGCCGTCTCCGACCTTCGCGGTCGAAGACGTAGAGCCCGCCCGGCTGGCCCCGCGCCCGCGCCACGCCTCCAAGGATCACCTCCTCCCGGCCATCGCCGTCCAGATCCCCAACCACCGGAGACGCCACCAGCCAGGCGTCGGTGTGCGCCGTCCAGAGCGGCTCCCCAGCCCGCCCCAGCTTGAAGGCACTGACCGACTGGCACCCGTCCACCACCACGATCTCAAGGGCCGTATCGTCGTCGAGGTTCGCCACCGCCGGTCGCAGCTCCGGGACGTTGATCTCGTGCTCGGCGCACCCGGCCACGCTCCAGCGCTCCAGCACCCGTCCCCCGGCATCCAGCACCACCAGCGTCCGCCGCGGATCGCTCACCAGATCCGGCGGCGGACTCGCCAGCGCCACCAGTTCCAGCCGGCCGTCGCCCGTCACGTCGGCCAGCAACTTCCCGAAATGCGTCCCCCCGGGCGCCACCGGCCAATCTCCACCCAGCGGTTCCCCGTCCGACCGGAACCCTTGGATCCACCCACCGTCTCCCGTGTCCACGAAGATCTCCATCAACCCGTCCCCCTCGAGGTCCCCAATCACCGGCACGTCGTACTCCGGAGCGCCACCCGGCAGATCCCGCGCCCAGCGCACCGTCCCGTCCGCCCCGATCGCCATCAGCCGGGGCGGCCGCCCACCCGGCTCGCCATGGTCCACCAGCACCACCTCCTGCCGCCCGTCCCCATTCAGATCCGCCACCGCAAACTCCCGCCAGTGTCCCACCGGAAACTCATCCTCGAATGGCAACAGCCGCGGCCAGCCCTCCCGCATCGCCCCCGACCAATGCACCGCCCGGGCCTGCGACTCGCCCACCCATCGCCCCTCCCGCATCGCCGTCAGTCGAAAGGTCACAAACGCATCCGCCGGGACCACCCGGCTGTCCCACCGGGCCAGCACCCCGTCCACCCGCGGACCCAGGCCCGCCCCCTGCAATGCCACCCCGTCCGTCCTCCACTCCGCCGGCTGATGCCCCAACCCCCACGCCACCTCGAAGACCCGTCCGTCCCCGGCGACACTCCCCCGGATCTCCACCCACTCGCCCCATCGCAACACATCGTTGTTCCGCGGCGACGCCATCCGCACATTCCGGATCGTCACCCCTTTCCGCTCCCGCGCCACCTGTCCTGCATGATTCTCCACCTCCAGGCGCACCGTGTACTCGCCGTCGTCGAAATCGCTGGTGTCGAAATCCTCCATCAACACCCCGACCGCCGCCGGCTGCGTTCCCCGGCGCAGCAACGTCCACTCCAAAGGCCGCCGACCCGCCCCGATCTCCAGCCGGTACTCCGCGAATCGATGCCCCCCCGCCACCCCCCGCACCGCCAGCCGCCCGGACCACTCGGCCGGCATGTCGATCCCCGCCTCGGGCAATGCCTCCCGTACCCCCACCACCCGCGCCGCATTGAGCCGCCCCGCCCCCGTGTACCGGTCCAACGGCAACTCGTCCGCCGTGCTTCGCAGAATCGTCCGCACCTGCCCGGGGGTCAGATCGGGTGCCACCGACAACAACAGCGCCACCGCCCCGCTCACATGCGGCGCCGCCATCGAAGTCCCGCTCAGCGTGCTCCACGCCGCGTTCGGCACCGTCGCATGGATCGCCTCACCCGGCGCCACCAGATCCACGAAATCCCCATGGTTCGAGAAATTCGCCGATTCGTCCCGGTCGGTGGTCGCCCCCACCGCCACCGCCTCCGGCACCGCCGCCGGAAAAAACCGCGTCTCGTTCCCGTTGTTCCCCGCCGCCGCCACAAACACCACCCCCCGCGCCACAGCCCCCTCCACCATCTCGTCCAGCGCCCGCGACCGGACCGTCGTCCCCCAGCTCGCATTGATGATGTTCGCCCCCATCGACACCGCATACGCGATGGCCTCGATGGTGTGATCCAATGTCCCCGACCCGGTCTCGTCGAAGGCCTTCAGTCCCATCAACCGGACCGACCACGCCACGCCCGCCACGCCGTTCTCGTCGTCCCCCACCGCCCCCAGAATCCCCGCCACATGCGTCCCGTGCAGGTTGTCATCCATCGGGTCGCCATCCCGGCTCACAAAATCGTACCCGTGCACATCATCGACATATCCGTTCCCGTCGTCGTCCAGACCGTTCCCCGCCACCTCCCGGGCATTCCTCCACAGGTTCGGCGCCAGATCCGGATGGAACCGGTCGATCCCCGTATCAATGATGGCCACCACCACGTTCGAAGACCCCGTCGTCACTTCCCACGCGGCCCGCGCCCCAATGTCCGCCCCGGGAACCCCGCCCGTTTGCCCCGTGTTCTCCAGGGCCCACTGCCGCGCAAACTCGAAATCGCTCGGCGTCACCCCCCCGGGCTCCACCGCGGTCCGCAGTCGCCAGTTCGGCTCCGCCCACGCCACCGAGGGATGCTCCGACAACGCCCGCACCGCTTCCCCCAGCTCCGTCCCCGCCGGCAGTCGCACCACCGCCAGCTCCTCCGCCAACCTCCCCTCCCTCCCCCCCAGGACCGCCACCTGGCCCCCCCGGCGCGGCACCACCCAACGCACTTGCCCCCCCAATCCCGCCGGAATGGCCCGACCTGCCCGGCCCGCCTCCGGGCGCAACCGCACCACCACCTCGTCCGGCACCGCCCATCCCCAGGCCTCCTCTCCTCCTTCCACCCCGGCCGCCGGCACCGCCACATACACCGTGCTCCGCACCGCGCCCAGACTGTCGCCATCCGCCCCGCGCCACACCAGGAGCCCCATCCCCAGGACCAACACCGCCCGCCACCAGGCAGTCGTCCAGCCCATCGATCGGTTTTCCACCCGTTGAGGCACGGCCGACTATGGCACGTCGCCAGGACCTTTGCACCCATCCCCGGATCGGGACCCTCGCACCGCGATTCGCGTGATCCCATAAGAAAAACTTGACGATGGCCAAGCCATCACAATCATGAGCTTATGCAAATCGAGACGCTCAAGGTCTTCTGCGACCTTTCGGAAACCGAGAGCTTCACCAAGGCCGCGCAGATCAACGACATCACCCAGTCCGCGGTGAGCCAGCAGATCCGCTCCCTCGAAAACCAGTTCCGTTCCACCCTGATCGAACGTTCCAAGAAGAAGTTCCGCCTCACCCGCGAAGGCCAGATCCTTTACGAGCACAGCAAGCAGATCATCCAGACCTACGACACCCTCCGCGCCCAGCTCCAGGAACTGCGCGATGTCGTCTCCGGCACCCTCCGCGTCGCCACCATCTACAGCATCGGCCTCTACGATCTGCCCCCCTTCCTCAAGCGCTTCCTCAGAACCCACCGCACCGTCAATGTCCACGTCGAGTACCACCGCTCCAATCGCGTGTACGAGGACGTCCTCAGCAACGTCTGCGACATCGGCCTCGTCGCCTACCCGGTGAAGGAAAGCCGCCTCGATATCGTGCCCCTCTGGAAGGACAAGCTGGTCCTCGTCTGCTCCCCCCGTCATCCCCTCGCCGCCCGCGGTTCCATGCCCCTCTCCGCCCTCCGCGGCGAACGCTTCATCAGCTTCGAACCCGACATCCCCACCCGCCGCGCCATCGACAAGGCCTTCCGCGCCGAAGGCGTCGAGGTCCAGCATGTGATGGAGGTGGACAACATCGAAACCGTGAAACGCGCCGTGGAAATCGAACTCGGCGTCTCCATCATCCCCCAGTCCACCGTGGCCCAGGAGGTCCGCAACGGAACGCTCGCCGAGGTCGAGTTATCCGGCGGGGACTGCGCCCGCCCCGTCGCCGCCATCGTCAAGAAGAGCAAGGTCCTCTCCCCCGCCATGAAACAGTTCCTCGCCATCCTGCGCGAACCCAAGCCGGGCCCCGACAGCCTCCCCGAACGCAGTGAACCCTCCCCAGCCCCTTCCAAATCCTCGTCCGGCTCCCGGTCCGGCTCGTCCAAACGCGCGGTGGCAACCGTGACCGCCTGACCCCGCCCCGGCCCGCCACCCACTGCCCGCCGACCCGCGGCGCCCCATTCCCAAGGCCGGTTCCATGCGTCGCCTCGTCCCCCAGGACGCCTGGCCGGAAAGCTGGCGACGCAGCCACGACTACGACCGCCTCGAAATCCACGGCGAACGCCCCCGGTGCGGCTATGCCCGCGCCTATGCCGAACGCCGCCGCCACACGCTCGAACTGGTCGCCCGCGCCGCCCCGCCCCCAGCCACCCTCCTCGATGTCGCCGCCGCCCAGGGCAACTTCACCCTCGCCCTCGCCGAACTCGGCTACCAGGTGACCTGGAACGATCTCCGCGGGGAACTCGCCGGCTTCGTCCGCCTCAAACAAACCGCCGGCACGGTCCGCTTCGCCCCGGGCAACGCCTTCGAACTGGGCCTTCGCGACGCCTTCGACATCGTCCTCATCACCGAGGTCATCGAACACGTGGCCCATCCCGATGCCTTCCTCCGCCACGCCGCCGCCCTCGTCCGGCCCGGCGGCCATCTCGTCATGACCACCCCCAACGGTCGCTACTTCCGCAACCGCCTCCCCCGCTTCTCCAATCATCCCAATCCCGCCACCTTCGAAGACCGGCAGTTCCAACCCGACGCCGACGGCCACATCTTCCTCCTCCACCCGGACGAAATCCCGCCCCTCGCCGCCGCCGCCGGACTCGACCTCCTCGAACTTCGCCTCTTCGGCTGCCCCCTGACCCACGGCGCACTGGGCACCGAACCCTGCCTCCGGTTCCTCCCCAACTCCGCCATCCAGACCGTCGAACGTCTCGTCACCCACCTCCCGCTCCTCCTCCGTCAGCGCCTCTGTCTCTCCCTCGCCGCCCTCCTGCAAAGGCCGGGCCCGGGCAGGGATTCTGTCTGAACCCTGAACACGTCGAAACCCTGGAGGCTCCGCGTCAACGACCCTCCTCCAGAGTCGGGCGCAGAGCCCCCTCCAGTCCTCCCAATGACTCGCACGCTGCGCCCCGTTCAATCTTTGCCAAGCTGATCCGATAGACTCCTTGGATGCTCGATCGACCATCGTCCCTCCGCACCAGGGTGCGCCTTATCCCGGGATCCTGATCGGTCGCCCTCCCACATCTATGAACCATTGGACCATCGGTCGCCGCATCATCGCCGGATTCGTCACGTTACTCCTCCTGCTCTGTACCTTGGGCATCGTCTCGACCCTCCTGGCCCGAAGGGTCACCGATGGAGTCCGACACCTCGCCGACGACAGCATCCCGGGCCTTCGCCTCACCGGTCATCTCGTCGCCGAAACCCTCCGCTACCGCGTCATCAACCTCCGTCACGTCGCCAGTACCGACCCCGCGGAAATGGCCGCCATCGATCAGGAGGCCATCGCCCAGGCCGCCACCATCCTGGCCGGAATCAAGGAGTACAGCGACGTCATCGGGAACGATCCCGAGGAACGCGCCCTCTTCGATCGCATCGAACCGCTCTTTCTCGCCTACCAGACCCTGGTCCGCCAGGTCCGGGCCGCCAGCACCGAAGGCCGCACCGCCGAGGCCACCGCGCTCTTCCAGGGCGATGCCGCCCGCGCCTACGCCAGCTATGAACGAGCCGTCCTGGACTGCCGCGAGTACAACACCCGGGCCGGCGACGCCGCCGCCAACTCCGCTGTCGCCAGCCTCGCCACGACCGTCCGCGTCAACCTGATCGTCATGACCCTTGCCGTCGCGGTCGGCTCCTTCCTCGGCTTCTTCATCGTCCGCGGTGTGACCCGCGCCCTCATGGCACTGGCCCGGACCCTCGGCGACGGTTCCAACCAGGTCGCCGCCGCCGCCGGCCAGGTCGCCGCCGCCAGCCAGTCCCTCGCCGAAGGCGCCAGCGAACAGGCCGCCTCCCTCGAGGAAACCGGCTCGTCCCTCGAGGAAATGTCCAGCATGACCAAGCGGAACGCCGACAATTCCGCCCAGGTCTCCACCCTCAGCCGCGAAGCCCGCGACGCCGCCGACCATGGCGCCGCCGACATGGAAGCCATGACCGCCGCCATGGACGCCATCAAGCAGTCCAGCGACGACATCGCCAAGATCATCAAGACCATCGACGAAATCGCCTTCCAGACGAACATCCTGGCCCTCAACGCCGCCGTCGAGGCCGCCCGCGCCGGGGAAGCCGGCATGGGCTTCGCCGTCGTCGCCGATGAAGTCCGCAGCCTCGCCCAGCGCAGCGCCCAGGCCGCCAAGGAAACCAGCGCCAAGATCGAAGGCGCCATCTCCCGCGCCGCCCAGGGCGTCCAGATCAGTTCCAAGGTCTCCGTCGGGCTGCAGCAGATCCTTCAGAAGGTCCGTCAGGTCGATGAACTCGCCTCCGAGGTCGCCGCCGCCTCCAAGGAACAATCCCAGGGCATCGCCCAGGTCAACCTCGCCGTCAGCCAGATGGACAAGGTCACCCAAAGCAATGCCGCCAGCGCCGAGGAAAGCGCCAGTGCCGGCGAGGAACTCAACGCCCAGGCCGATGCCCTCAAGGAGGCCGTCCAGGACCTGCTCCACCTCGTCGGGGCCAGCCTGCAAACCCCGGGAACCTCCCGTACCCGTCCCCAACCCACCTCCAGAACCGGGTCCCACACGGCAGCCGCATCTCACCGGTCCATCCCCGCCGCCCGCACCGCTCCAGCCCCCGTCGCAAACGACGGACCGGCCCCGGCCAACGCCGGCAACGGACACCGCACCCAACCTGCCCCGAAGCCGGCGCCGGTCACCCGCACCATCACCTCCGCCTCCACCCTGGACACCCAACGCAAACGCGCCGAACTCCCGCTCGACGGCGATTTCCGCGACTTCTAACCCCACGGGCGTCGCGTCTGCCCCCCCTCGCCGGCGCGACGCCCTTTCTCCTTTCCCCCTTTCCCGACACCGACGCAAACTTCGTGCATATGCACGAAGTTTTCGTCGCTTTCGGGGGTTGCATTTTTGATGCCCGACCCCCGGGGTAGTCAGGCGTGAAGCCAACGTCGGTTCCCCCTCGCACCCGCGTCCCCATCGCCGTCGCCCTGGTCGCCTTCTGTTTCGCCCCAGGCGCTCTCCCTGCCGCACGCTCCGCCCCCGCTCCAACCCCGGCCTGGCCCGCATCCGGAATCGCCGCGAACTACCCCGGCGACGTGGGCATTCACCGCGATCCGCGGGTGCTGTTTGTCGAGGACTTCGAGTCCCCGACGATCGACGCCCTCGCCGCCCGCTGGGAAACCGTGGGGTCGCCCGAAGCCATATCCTTCAGCGGACTGCGTCCTCCCGGCAGCACCGGCCGGCAGTCGCTGGAAATGGACCGGCGGGACGGTCCCGGCCCCCAACTCTTCCGGCGCCTGGCCAACGCCTCGGGCGGCTGGGGACACGATCGTGTCTTTGCCCGCTACTACGTGCGCTTCGATCCCGACTGCGGCGAGATCCACCACTTCGGAACCTGCCTGGGCGGTAATCATCCCTCCACCCCCTGGCCCCAGGTCCGTGCCGGCCATCGCCCTGATGGCGCCCGCTCCTTCTGGTCCGGCATCGAGCCGTTCGGCAGCCGGTGGACGTGGGACTTCTACACCTACTGGTCCGAAATGCGCGGCAGCCCGCCGCGAGGTCAGACCTGGGGCAACAGCTTCATTCACGACCCGGAACTTCGTGTGGCCCGCGGGCCCTGGATCTGCATCGAACAGATGATCCAGCTCAACGACGTCGGTCAGCGCAACGGCGAACAGGCCCTTTGGATCGATGGCCGCCTCGTCGCCCACCTCGGACCCGGCTTCCCCACGGGACGATGGACCTTCGACAAGTTCCAACCCGGCCGCGGCGGACAGGGAACCCGATGGAACGACGCCTCCGCCCGTCGCGAGACCTTCGAGGTTCCCGACGGCGGCGCCCCCTTCGAAGGCTACCAGTGGCGCACCGATCCCGAATTGCGCATCAACTTCCTCTGGCTCTACGTGTACACCCAGCAACCCGCCGGTCACCGCATCCGGGTCTGGTTCGATGACGTGGTCGTGGCCACGGACTACATCGGCCCCCTGCAACCGCTCCCCATCGAGAACCCACCGCAGTGACCCGCCCCGCCAGCGCCGTTGGGTGTACACGCTTCAGCGTGCCCCCACGTCCCCGCCCCGCCATGACGGTTGGGTGTACACGCTTTAGCGTGAGCCTCCCAATCCACCCCACCACGCTAAACCGCTCTACGCCCACCCAAGGCCGCCCAAACCCGGTCCCATCCTTCCATCCCATCCCCCTCTTGCCGCGCGGTGCACCCGACAACCGGCACGATCCGCACTCCATCTCGGTAGGGCCGTCGTATTCGGCGTCTCCTTCCAATCCATTCCACGCCCTGAACAAACCCCGTTCGGTCCATGGGATCGGACCCGACCCGCGTCTCCCGTTTGTTACCCGGTTCCGCTCGCCAGCCCCGACGGCAAGCGTTTACCAAGGCGCATGCCAACGGCGCATGTTCGTCCCCAGGTTCCCGCAGGCCGTCCACCATTCCCACGGCGCGCCCGCTCCCGTTCCCTCCCCTGCCTGGTTGTCCTCGCCACCCTCCTGACCCTCCCGCTCGCCGCCCACGAGGGGCACGAGCATTTCCCCATCGGTTCCTGGTTCTTCTGGCCCGACTACACGCTGGACGCCCGCGCTGCGAACTACCCGGGCCCGCGGGAACCCGAACCGCAGACACCCTTCGACTGGCTCGACACCGACACCCCGCCGCTCCGGCTGTTCGGTGAATTGCCAACCGACCGGCGCGCCCGCCTGATCGACGCCGACCGGATCCCCACCCACACCTTCTCCCTCGAACTCTGGCTGGTGGATCACGTCAACCAACCCGTCAGCGCGCTGGTCACCGCCCGCGGACGGCGCCCCGAGGATCCCCCCGCCTGGGCCGTGACCTACCGCCGCGGCGCCGTCCGCTTCCTCCTCCGCAGCGGCGCCATGGACGAACCGGTGGTCCTCGACGCCCCCCGGGCCCCGACGTTCAAGAAGTACTGGCGCCATATCATCGCCTCCTACGACGGCGACCGCGTGCGCCTCTACCTCAATGGTGAACTCGCCCTGGAAGAGGTCGCCGGCGGCACCCTCTCCATGCCCCGCGAACCGGAGTTCGAGATCGCCGCCTACCTCGCCCGCGAACCCTACATGACCCTCCCCAACCTGGTCCGCGAAGTCCGCCTCTACGACGACGACATCGGTCCGACCCAGGCCCGCGAACGCTTCGAAGCGCTCTCCCGCCTGGTCGAGGAGGGACGCATCTTCGCCGACCTGTTCCACTTCAACGCCGGTCCCGCCCTCACCTTCATGTCCCGCACCAACGCCCACCTGACCTGGGAAACCGACCGGCCCGCCCGCGCCGTGGTCCGCTATGGCACCCGCCTGCCCGGGGACCAGACCCTGACCCTTCCGGAAGCACGCTCCATCCAGCACGCGGTCCTCACCGGCCTCGATCCCGAAACACCCTACTTCTACCAGGTGACCGCCATCGACGAAGGCGGCGAGGAGATCGATTCCGGACCGCTCACCTTCAAGACCGCGGTCGAGGAAGGATCCCCGTTCGGTTTCGCCATCATCGGCGACACCGAGGCCCGACCCCACGTCAACGACCGGATCGCCAAGGCCATCTGGGGCGAACGCCCGGACTTCATCCTGAACGTCGGCGACCTCACCGACGGCGGACAGGAACACCACAAGTTCGAGTGGAACCTCGAGTACTTCCTCGGCATGAACCAGGTGCTCGGTCGCATCCCCCTCTTCCCCGTCCCCGGCAACGGCGAATCGGACCTCCACTGGTACCGCCGCTATCATGGCATGCCGCAACCCGCCGACCGCTACACCTTCCGGTACGGCAACGCCGAGTTCTTCATGCTCGACAGCAACCGGCCCATGGGTCCGGGCAGCGAACAGTACGCCTGGCTCGAAACCCGCCTCCGCGCCTCCACCGCCCGCTGGAAGTTCGCCTGCCATCACCACCCCGTGTACACCTCCGACGAGGACGATTACGGCAATACCTGGCGCGGCCCTTCCGCGCTCGGCGATGCCAACCCCCGCGGCGCGGTCGCCCTCTACGAACGCTACGGCGTGGACATCGTCTTCTACGGCCACATCCACGCCTACGAACGCACCTGGCCCATGCTCGAAGGGCAGGTGCAGACCCAGCGCGGCGTCCGCTACATCCAGACCGGCGGCGCCGGCGGCAATCTCGAGGACTTCACCCCCAACCGGAATGCCTTCTCCAACAAACTCTTCCGCGGTCATCACTACTGCCTGATCCGCCTTCACCAGGATCACCTGTCGTTCCAGATGTTCGATACCGACGGCCGCCTCCGCGACGCCTTCGAACTCCGGAAGTAGCCGCATCCGGCGGCCGCGGATTCCGCCCCTCCCCTCCCGCCGTTCACCACAAATCCCCTAAGGTCGGCGGCCAACCTGCCGTACTCCTTGGTTGAGATGAGTGGGCGCCCGGCTCGGACCAACGGACTCCACGGCCATGCGTTGGCGCGCGGCCATCGACATCCGTGCATTCCGCACCGCATTCCCCTCCGCCTCGGTGCCGCCCATCCCCTCGGTCGGACCGTTTCCGCGCCCGTCATAGCCGAACCCCCTCCGCCCCGTCGCCCCTGGACCGCCCTTCTACGCGTCGCCGCAGTGGCCGCCCTCCTCGCCGCCGGATACGTGGCCCGCGATGTGCAGCAGAACTGGCGCCCTCGCTTTCTCACCCAGGTGGCGCCCCTCGAGAATTTCCTCTGGTGGAATTCGTTCTCCGAGGTGCAACAGACCAAGGCGCTCCTCCACGCCCTCTGCCTCCAGTCCATCGCCGAATCCCGGGCCGCCATCTTTCGTGTCCAGCACGGTGCCGACCCCCTCTTCGTCTCCCGCCAGTCCGCCATCGACCGCGCCCGCGCCGACGCCATCCAACGCCTGCACCGCCTGATCCCCCAATTCGAGGGCACCGACCAGGCGATCATCCTCCGCGCCGAACTCCTCCGACTCCTGCACCTCACCCACGCCGGCTCCGACTGGCTCGATACCTACCTCGACATCGCCTTCCTCGCCCCCACCCACGACGTCCTCGACGAACTGGCCCATCGCGCCTCGGAATACGCCCGCACGCTGGGCCGCGAATCCGAACTTCACGACGCCATCCAACACCGCAACCGCATCCCCCCACGCTTCCGCCACCGCCATACCTTCCAGGACGCCGGGGATCTCCCTCAACCCGTCGATCCGGGCCCGCCATGAACGCTACCGTCCCTGGCGCCCCATCCCTGCACGCTCTCCCACCCCCCCGCCGGATGAACGCCCGGCCGGGGCACCCCCGGGTTCCCTCGACCTCCCGCCCGTTGCGCCGCTGGATCCTGGCCGGCTGCGCCGCCATCGCGCTCCTGCTCACCGCCCAGACCCGCTTCGGATGCGTGCTCGTCGTGGGCGACAGCATGCTGCCCTCGCTCCGCAACGGGGATCTCCTCCTCGTCCGCAAGCATGCCTACCAGGATCACGCCCCGAGCCGCGGCGATGTGGTGGTGGCCCGGTTCCGCAGGGAACTCGTCATCAAGCGCATCGTCGGCCTGCCGGGAGAACAGATCGAAGTCGCCCACGGCACGGTCTGCGTCAACGGCACCGCCCTGCCCGAACCCTGGCCGGTGCTCCACGGTCCCCTCGATGTCCTGCCCGGTCATCTCGCCGCCAACCGTTACGCCATCCTCGGCGACAACCGGTCCGGCTCGGAGTTCATCCTCTTCTACGCCGTCATGCCTCCCGAGCGCCTCGCCGGTCAGGCGATCCTCGCCCTCCGCTGGCGCTGGTCCGAGTGGAACGTCTGGAATCCCCGCCGGACGGATTCCTGACCCCGCCCCGCATCGTCTCCGCCACCGCCCGAACCAGCGGATGGCGCTCCAACGCCTCCAGGGGCCGCGGCAGGGCCAGTCGCCAGTTCGGCCTCTCATGCACCGTCCCCGGCAGGTTCGGCCGTTCCTCCACACCCAACGCATCGTCCAGCGTGGCGGTCAGCAGCCGGCACGGCGCCCCCCGCAGCAATCGGTGAGCCGCCACAACCGCCTCCCCCGCCCCGGCCCCATCCCCCAGCCCCGCCCATCGGGCCACCCTGCGCCGGATCGACCGCATCCCCGCGCCGTTCGGTCGCAGTCCCAAGGCTTCCTGCTCCTTCAGGTCGGAGCCCGTCCAGAGCCCTGCCACCGTGAACAGGTCGTGCGTGGTGATCGCCGCCATCGCTTCCTCCGGATACGTCTCCGGCCGCCCCCGCTCGAACCACAGCAGCCGGTACGAAAGCACGTTCGCCCGCCGCAACCGCGGTCGCACCCCGCGCTCCACCATCCCCAGATCCTCCCCCACCACCACCGCGCCCGCCCTCCGGCTCTCGATCGCCAGCACCGCCAGCATCTCGTCCGCCGCGTACCGCACATAACCGCCGTCCGCCGGCGACGCCCCCCCGGGAATCCAGTACAGCCGGAACAACCCCATCACATGGTCCACCCGCAATCCCCCCGCCTGCCGCAGCATCGCCCGCAAGGTCTGACGCCACGGCCCGTATCCCGCCCGCCGCAGCCGGTGCGGGATGTACGGCGGCAGCCCCCAGTTCTGTCCCTGGGTGTTGTATTCGTCCGGCGGCACCCCCACCGCGACGTCCAGCGCCAGGACGTCCTGCCACAGCCAGGCATCGAAGCCGTCCCGCCCCACCCCGATGGGCACATCCAGCATCAACGGCAGGGCCGTCGCCGCCCGACCCAGTTGCTCATCGAGCAGCCACTGCAACCACTGATGAAACGCCACCCGCGGGGCCTCCTCGTCCGCAAACCTCGAAACCGCCGCGGAATCCGGTCGCCGGCAGGCCTCGGGCCATCGCGACCAGCCGCCTCCCCACCGCTCGGACAGCGCGTTGAAGACGGCAAACCGGCGCAGCACCAACCCCTGCTCCCGGCAATACCGGTCGTACCGCGGGTCACCGCGAAACCGTCTCCACAGCCGTTCGAGCGCCCGCATCTTCAACCCGTACACCGCATCCCGGTCGATCCGCCGCCGCTCGTTCAACGCCCGGCCCGCCGTCACCAGCCCTTCAAGAAACCGCCCCTCCTCCTCCGCCCCCGGCACGTCCTCGATCCGCAGATAAAGCGGGTTCAGAAACATCCGGCTGCTCGGCGAATACGGGCTGTCCTCCTGCGGCCGCCCCGGCAGCGGCGCACCCAGAGGGTTGAGCAGCGTGAACCCGGCCCCCATTCCCCGCGCCATGTCCCCCAACCGCCGCAGATCCCCGAAGTCCCCGTGCCCCCAACTGCGCCGTGACCGTGCCGCATACAACTGCGCCGCCCAACCCCACGCCGTCCCCGGCGGCGCCTCGTCACACCCCCCACCCACGGCCAGCCACCAGCCGGCATGCGCCCCGTCCACGTCGAGGCATTCGTGCATCCCTTCCGGAACGTCCACCCGCTCTCCACGGCGCAACTCCACTTCCCCCCCGTCTTCCCACCGCAGCCAGCCCGATCCACCCGTCACCCGACGCATCCCGGGGCGCATCCTCCGCACGCCGCCAGGTTCCGGACTCCGCGGGCCGTCGCCCCCCATCGCCGCCCGCAGGCGCGTCCGCGTTCCCCGACCCACCGGGTGCCACGCGCCGTGAACGTCGCGGTACCCATGCTGGATGCCCCAGGCGTCGGTGGCGCTGTCGCGATCCTTCATGGATTCAGTCCCGCCGCAGGATCGCCACCGAGACAGGAGGCAGCGACAGCACATCCCTCGCCCCCGCCGGCGCCTCGAACGACGCCAGTTCGGTCCGCCACCCGCCGCCGCTGAGAGGCAGATCCGCCATGCGATCGCCGAAGTTCACCGCCAACGCCATCCGCCCCCGCTCCATCACCAGCCACCTTCCGGACTCGTCGTGGCGCGTTCGCACCCGGTCCAGCCGGCCGTCGGTCAGGTCGGGTTCCCGCCGCCTCAAGGCCACCAGCATCCGGTGCCACTCCAGCAGTTCCCGGTGCGGAGACCGTTCCCGCTCCGCCCAGTCCAGACGGCTGCGCTCGAAGGTCGCCAGGGCCTGCGGATCCGGTATGTCCTCGGGCTTCCACCCGAACGACGCAAACTCGCGGCGCCGCCCTTCCCGCACCGCCTTCCCCAGCTCCGGCTCGGCATGATCGGTGAAATACTGGAACGGGCTCGTGGCACCCCACTCCTCCCCCATGAATAGCATCGGCACGAAAGGCGCCATCAACACCAGCGCCGCACCCACCTTCAAGGCCCCGGGACCCAGCGTCCGGCTCAATCGATCCCCCTGCGCCCGGTTCCCAACCTGGTCGTGGTTCTGCAGGTAGCCGAGAAACCGCTCCCCGCCGAGCCCTTCGGCCGGTCGCCCATGGCGCCGGCGCCGGTGCCGCGAATACCGCCCGTCGTACACGTAGCCGTCCCGCAGCGCCTTCGCGAGATCCCCGACGGTCCCGAAGTCGGCGTAATACCCCGACCGCTCCCCGGTCAGACACCCGTGGAGGGCATGGTGAAAATCGTCGCTCCACTGCGCGTCCAGGCCGTACCCGCCCCGCTCCCGCGACCACAACAGCCGCGGGTCATTCAGGTCGCTCTCCGGGATCAACACCAGCGGCCGCCCGAGTCGATGGCTCAACGCCCGCACTTCCCGGCCCAGTTCCTCGAGGAACGGCTCCGCCGAGGTGTCGAATATCGCATGCACCGCGTCCAGTCGCAGCCCGTCCACCCGGAACTCCCGGAACCATCGCAGCGCGTTGTCCAGGAAGAACCGCCGCACCGGCTCGCTGTCCGGCCCGTCGAAGTTCAATGCCTCCCCCCACGGAGTGTGGTAGCGCCGGTTGAAGTAGGGACCGTACTTCCCAAGGTAGTTCCCCGACGGCCCCAGGTGGTTGTACACGACGTCCAGCAACACGGCCATGCCCCGCCGATGGCAGGCCTCCACAAATGCCTGCAAGGCCGCCGGACCCCCGTACGATTCCTGCACCGCGTACAACGCCACGCCGTCGTATCCCCAGCCCCGCTCCCCGGGGAACGCATTCACCGGCATCAACTCCACATGCGTCACCCCAAGCCCAACCAACTCGTCGAGCCGCTCGATCGCGCTCGTCAGGGTCCCGCCCGGCGTGAACGTCCCCACATGCAGCTCATACACCACCCCGGATCCCAGTGGTGGCGCCCGAAACTCCCCGTCGCTCCACCCATACGCCCCCGTCTCCCACAGCCGCGACAACCCATGCACGCCCCACGGTTGCCAGGGGGAACGCGGATCGGGAAAGGGCCCTTCGCCATCCAGCACAAACCCGTAGGCCGATCCGGTTCCCGCCCCGTCCACCGTCGCCGACCAGTAGTCGTCCGCCCCCCGGATCATCGGGTGCCGGCGGCCATCCACCTGAACCTCAACCCGCTTCGGCAAGGGTGCCCACACGCGAAATCGTTCCATGACGGCTCATTCCTCCATGCGTTGCAGCAGGGCCACCGGAAACCGGCGCAACAACGCCGCGACTTCCACCTCCCCGCCTTCCACGGTCTCTCCGGTCATCCGATTCTCCCAACGCCCCAAGGGTACCCCCAGCCGCGTGTCGCCCCAGTCCTCATCCCTCCTTGCCCCACGCCGGGGCACCACGGCAATCACCCCCTCGCCCCGCGCAAACGCCAGGACCCGGTCCGCCTCGCGTCCCACCGGCCTCAACGCCCGATACGTGCCCCGCGCCGCGAAAACCTCCGCCCATCGTCGCCGCACCTCCAGACCGCGCCGGAGGGTCCACAGCTTCGGCCAGCCTTCCGCCCGATGCGCCCGATGCGCCCAAACGGTCTCGACGTCCGCGCCCTCCAGGGCTCCCAAAACCTCCCGACGCCGCTCGAAATCCACCGGCCTCCGGTTGTCCGGGTCCACCAGGCTGAAGTCCCACAGCTCGGTGCCCTGATACACATCGGGCACCCCAGGCGCCATCACCTTGAGCAACGTCTGGGCCACGGACCGCACCTGCGCGGCCTCGTCCCGTTCCGCCACCCACCGACCCACCGACGCCGCAAATGCCCCGTCCTCCAGCGTGCCCGCCACGAAGCCCCGCAGCCCCGCCTCGTAGGCCGCGTCCGGATCGGTCCATGTGGTGTGCACCTTCGCCTCCCGCGCCGCCTTCTCCATGTACGCCCAGACCCGTTCCAGCCCGATCGGCCACGCCCCGACCACGGTCTGATAGTACAGATACTCGGCATTGCGGTCGGGCCGGGCTCCGCGCCAATGGCGGTCGTTCATGGCCGACCAGCCCCGCACCGCCTCCGCCCATGCCGCGGCATCCTCCGACAGCAATTGCAGCCGCGCCCGCACATCCTCCCCGCGCTTGGTGTCGTGCGTCGCACTCGCGTTTTGCGTCCACGGCCACTCCCGTGACACGCACCCGGACGCCGCATGAAACGCCTCCGTTCCCACCCCGAAATGGCCGGGGTCACCCCCGACTTCGTTCAGGGCCACCAGCCGGTTGAAGATGTAGAACGCCGTGTCCTCCACCCCCTTGGCCATCGCCGGTCCGGTCAGTTGCTGCAACCGCATCACCCAGTCCCGTCCCGCCGCCACCTCCGCCCCCCACCGCAATCCCACGGCCTCGCCCAGCCATCGGAAGAAGGGCCCGTCGTCCGGCCGCTGCCCCTCCGCCCCGCACCCGGCTGCCGCGACCGCCTCTTCATCCTCGCGACTCACCTCCCCCGCGTCCGCCCGCACATAGGTCCGGTACACAGGCAGGTGGGCGATCCATTCGATCAGGGCCGACCGCACCCGCCCGCGATCCCAACCCTTCCATTCCGGCGCCGAGCCCGCCCCGGCACCCGCCACCCATCGGTCCAGATCCCTCAGCAGCCGCGTGACCTCGGCCTCCAGCACCGTGCCCAGGACATGCCGCTTCTTCTCCCGCACCAGCGCCGGGAAGTCCGTGCCCTCGCCGGTGAACGACGCATACGCCTCCGTGAGGGGCCTCTCCCCGGCCGCGTCCAGAAACCAGCCGGACGCCCGGTTCAAAAAGTCGTACCCGGTGGTCCCCGCCACCGGCCAGTCGGCCCGCAGCGATTCGCCGGGTTCCAGGATCTTTTCCACCACGATCCATGCCCCCGGCGCCGCCGCCGCCAGTCGTTCCAGGTAGCCCCTCGGATCCCGCAGTCCGTCCGGATGATCGATGCGAAACCCGTCCAGCCACCCGCGCCGCCACCACTCGAGCACCAACCCGTGCGTCGCCTCGAACACTTCCGGCACCTCGACCCGCAGCCCGGCCAGATGGCTGATGTTGAAGAACCGACGGTAGTTCAGTTCGGCATCCCCCCGCCGCCAGTCCGCCAGCCGGTAATGCTGCCGCGCCAGCAGCCTTCCAATCCCCTCCGGACCTTCCCCCAACCCCTCCAACCCCTCCATCGATCCGGCGTTCAACGGAAAGACATGCTCGAAGTAGCGCAACACCGGCTCCGGCCCCGATCGGTCCACCGCCAACTCGCCCCGCTCCAACACCGCCTCCACCGGCCCGCCCAGCACCGGCACCATGACCCGGCCGCCCGCTCCATCCCCGGGCGCCGCCTCCCAGTCGATGTCGAAGTATCCCGCGTACCGGCTCGCCCGGCCGTCCCGCAGCACCTCCCACCACCAGCGGTTCTCCGGCGTCCCCACGGCCATGTGGTTGGGCACCAGGTCCAGAACCAGCCCCATGCCCCGACGACGCAACGCCTCGACCAGCGCCTCGAGATCCCCTTCGCTCCCCAGTTCCGGATTCAACCGCGTCGGATCGCACCCATCGTAGCCGTGCAGGCTGCCGGACCGTGCGCGCAGCAGCGGCGAGGCGTACACATGCGACACCCCCAGCGCATCCAGGTAGGGGACCACGGCCAGGCCGTCCCGCAGGGTGAATCCGGCATGGAACTGAAGCCGGTAGGTGCACCGGGGCGGGGTGGCCATGGGCGTCAATCCTCCGTTCGGAACCCGAATTGCTCCCCCAGCCGCGCAAAGTGTCCCACCCACTCCGCCGCCCCCGCATCCCCCCCCGCCGCAGCCTCGCGTCGTGACGCCAGCAGGCTGCGGCGCATCTGGAAGTACAGGTTCTGCGTCTTCCAGAGATTCACCTCGATGTCCATCGAGCGCACCACCTCGGCAATGTCCGCCGTCCGGCTCAGATACCCCGGATCGTCCGGCACCTCCGCCAGTCGCGCCAGCCGCCGGTCCAACTGGCCCTTGATCGCGTACGCCAGCTCATCCACCGCAATCGCCACATTGCCGTCCCGCGCCAGTTCCATCCATTCCCGCGCCTTCGTCGGGTCCGGATCGGCGCTCTCGAACAGCCGCTGCAAATCGCAGTTCAGCACGAAATCCGCCGCCGTGTTCAACGCCGGTGGCAATGGCGCCCCGATGTCCTTCAGAAACCGCATCAGCGGCGTGTACTGGTCCGTGATCTGCCGGAAATGCGATTCCAGATCCTGCCCGGTCGAAACCAGGATCTCGTTCAGGATCTTTCGCTGCTGGTCCCGGAACAGCGACTTCAACGAATAGTACGATTCCCCGAAATGCCGGTCCATCAGCCGGATCACCAGCGGGAAATCCGCCCGGTCAAACGCTTCGCGAAACTCCATCACCAGTTCCTCGAACGCCTCCTGGCCCCGGAAGATCCGCACCCCGCCGTGAACGTTGTGGTCGCCCAGGTGCAGCGCCGCAAAACTCACCCGGTCGCAGGCCCGCGTCACTTCGAAGGTGACCTTCGAACTCCCCACCACCAGCCGCGCCTTGCCCGCCGTGTACACATGGCGATGCTCCTGCTCGAACACGTACGAGTAGATCCGCTGCACCGGCGCCTGCTCCTCGAACAGCGAGCTGATCGCGTAGTGCGCCCCCAGCCGCTCCCGGTCCACGATCGCCGGCTTGACGAACTTCTCGTAGATGTGCCGCCCGTTCCGGTGCTCGTGGATGTTGCTCGGCGCCCGCGCCAGCCGTTCCACAAACGCCGGCTCCAGATCCTCGCCGGTCACGTTCTGCAGCAGTTGCAGCGCCCGCCCCGCATACTGGATCACCTGCACCGTCTCGATCCCCGACAGTTCGTCGAAAAACCACCCGCAGCTCGTGTACATCAGCATCGCGTGCCGCTGCAGTTCCAGGAGCCGCAACGCCGTGACCTGCTCCGCCTCGTCCAGCGGCCGCAGTCCGTGCCTCTCGAAATACGCCGCCACCGACCCGTCCGACCGGTCCAGTATGACGGAAATGTAATCGTCCCGCGCCGCCCACGGGTTGACCAGCAGCTTCCTCGACGCCTCCTCGTACCGCGGCGCCAATTGGTCCCGCAGCCAGTCGAAGGCCTCGCGCAACGGGGCGCGCCAGCGCTGGTTCCATCCCGGCCGGCCCCCGCTGTTGCAGCCGCAATCGGCAAACCACCGCGAAACCCCGTGCGAACAACTCCACGCGCTCTTCTCGTGAATCTGCGCCTCCATCGTCGGCGGATGCCCCGCCAGGTACTCCCCGTAGTTCGTCAGCTTCGCCAGCCCGTTCGACTCGATGTACCGCAAGGCATACGCCAGACCCATCTCCCCGTATCGATGATGGTGCCCGTACGATTCCCCATCCGTCGCAATGTGCACCAGTTGATCCCGGTTCCGGATGTCGTCGTACGCATCCATCAGCCGGTGCGCGAATCCCTCCCCGGTCGCCAGCAACCGCTCGAAGGCCACCGCCTTCGAGACCGGCGCATCATAGAAGAACACCACGATGCTCCGCCCCGCCGGCAGCCGCACCAGGTACGGCCGCGACGGATCCACCCGCGCCCCGTTCACGTCGCTCCACGGCCCGCCCCGCAACGACCGGACCCGGCTGGCCTGGAACGGCGACAGAATCGTGAACTTGATCCCCTGCTGGGCCAGCGCCTCCAGCGACGGCGTGTCCGCCGCCGTCTCCGCCAGCCACATCCCCTCCGGCGCCCGTCCGAACCGATGCTCGAAATCCCGCTTCCCCCATACCACCTGCGTGTGCCGGTCCCGTGCGTTCGCCAGCGGCAGGATCATGTGGTTGTACCCCTGCGCCAGCGCCGATCCATGACCCGAAAACCGATCCCGGCTCCTCCGATCCGCCTCGACGATCGCCGCCAGAACGTCCGGCGCCTTCTGCTCCATCCACGCCAGCAGCGTGGGCCCGAAATTGAAACTGATCCGCGAATAGTTGTTGACGATGTCCACGATCCGCCCGTCCCCGTCCAGCAACCGCGCCATCGCATTCGGCGCATAGCATTCCGCCGTGATCCGCTCGTTCCAGTCGTGGTACGGATGCGCCGAATCCTGAAGTTCAACCCCCTCCAGCCACGGGTTCTCCCGCGGCGGCTGATAGAAATGTCCGTGAAGACAAAGATACTTTTGCATTGCCTGTCGAGTACCGCTCCGACCGAAGGACCCCAATGACGGGACCGCGACGCTCCCAATCCACTTTCAGGGGACGGAGCGTACCCGATTCCTGCAATTCCTGCCAAGCGTGCCGTCCGGATTCCTGTGCATCCGCAGTGCACCCCGGAGCCATGGCTGTGGAGGCCGCGAATCGGAGGGACGAGCTCCGAGAGTCCTCAACCCAGCGCTCCCCACCCTTCCAGCCCCGCAGAACCCGGCCCTTCGATTTCACCCCGCCGCTTCACTCCGGAGGGACGAGCTCCGCGAGTCCCCATCCCAATGCACCACACCATCGCAGCCTCGTGAATCCCGGCCCTCCGATGAACGATCACTCCCCGGGTTCCCAGGGAACCCGCCACAGGTAGATCGTGTGCTCCCGCGGCCCGAAAAACAGATCCCCCGCCCCGGTGTCCTCCACCTCCACCGTCTCACGCACCACCGGCCTGGCTCCACGCATGTCGAAATCGTGCGAGAGAATGCGTGACCCGGGCCGCAGTTCCCGAAGCTGCGGCATCAGCCGGACGTTGAGCTGCGGCAACAGGTAAAGCATCACCACGTTGGCCGGACGCAAATCCAGCGTGAAGATGTCCGCCTGGTGGATGGTCACCAGATGCGCCACCCCGTTGGTCCGGACATTCTCCCGCGCCTCCCGCACCCGGTCGGGATCAATGTCGAATCCCTCCGCCCGCACCCCGTACCGCTTGGCCGCTTCCACCACAATCCGGCCGTCCCCGCAGCCAAGGTCGTACACGACGTCGCCAGGCTGGATCTCCGCCAGCTCCAGCATCCGCTTCACCACCTTGTTCGGCGTGGGCACAAAGACCACGTCCGGACGCCGCGCCGGCGGCGGTCCCTCGATGCGCCACCCGGCCGCCCCGTCCACAAATCCCGCCAGCGCATACACCAGGGCCGAATTCCAATTGATGGCGATCTCATTGGTCCGGTAATCCTCCTCCACATCCCGCCAATCCCCCTCCGTCGGATGCGCCCCGCCCACCAGATACCCCGGCCACGGCGCCACCACGTCGTCCCCCGCCGACCGCCGGTCGTGGGGCCGCATCGGCGGACGATACCCAACCCCCGTCACGAACGACCGCCCGTACGCATTCCGACCGAACACGTGATGCACCGTGTCCAATGCCGCCTCGCGGTACACCCGCCGGGCCGAGACCCGGTACGCCGCGTGCAATACCAGGCTCTGCCGCGCCACCGTGCCGTTGCAGCCCCAGTGATACCGGTCCCCCATCGTCCGCCCGTACGCCTGCCCGTCCCGTGTCGCCACAATCCGGTCCGCCGCCCTCAACACGTCGTCCCGGAACTCCTGCACCAGCTCCTCATCCCGACCCCCGCGGCCCGATCTCAGGTACGTGAAGATCCCCAGGTTGCCCACCGAACCCCAGTCGAACTCGTCCTGAACCCGCACCCCCGCCTCCCGCAGCCGGCCCTCCAGGTCCTTCAGCACCTCCGGGTCCCCCGTGGTCTCCCACAACTCCGCCGCCGCCCACAACCGATCGTCGTCGTCCGAAGTCTGGTAGGTCCCGGTCCGGAACGCGCTCTGGTCCGCATGCTCATTGTCCGGATGCGCCTTCAAATACGCATAGCTCCTCCGAGCCGCCGCCAGACACCGCTCCGCCTCCGCCGCGTCGTAGGGCCGGAACACCCGCGCCGCCTGCGCCATCATCGCCACGAACGAGGCCGTCGCCGCCGTGCTCGGAGGCGCGAAATACCGTTCGGCCGTCTCCCGGTCCGGCAGAATCATCGCCCCAAACTCCCGCGTGCTGACCTTGTGATACACCCGCCCGTCGTCCGCCTGCATCCTGTGCAGCCAGTCGATCTCCCATCGCACCTCGGACAGGTACTCGGGCCACTCCCCGCCCGAATCCGGCCAGCCCAGCCGGATCCCCCCAAGCGCCGGCCCAAAATCCTCCCACGCCCGCAACAGCACCCCCACCGTCACCCCGGCATTCACAACGTATTTGTTGTAATCCCCCGCGTCATGCCAGCCGCCCGTCGCCGCCCGCCGCTCCCCCGGCCGCCCCACCAGATCGAGTCGCGCATCATCCAGATGACACGCCCCGTGCGCAAACACGTCGCCCCCATGCTCCCCACGCACCGCCGTTCCGCACCGCCAGAGATGAAACCCCCGCATCACCGTCCGGTACGCCTCGCGATACACATCGTTCCCAACCCGGAAAACCGGTGACGTGCCGCCCGCATCGAGGCGCAGGCGGTACTCCCCAGGCTCGGCCAATCCCGAAAAATCCGCCGTCCTCAGCCGCGTCCCACTCCCCCCGTGCGGCCTCGCCTCCCCCAGCGGCCCCTCCAGCATCACCACGCCATCCCGCTCCCGCACCACGGAAAACCGCTCCGCCCCTCCCTCCACCGTCGCCTCCTTCCGCGCCTCCGGAAGATATCCCAGGGTGTTCAACCGCACCGACGGTGCGGCCTCCTGCCCCCACAACGCCCAGGTCAAACCCAGACCCGCCAGAATGGAAACGAATGCTTTCACAGTCTGAAGATGCTTCTACCCGATGACTCCACCCCGGACGAAGCCCATTCTGCCCCCGCGATCCACTCCAGGTCCGCAATCGTCGCAAACTTCGTGCATATGCACGAAGTTTGCGTCCATTTCACGAGTGCGTGGCCGCGTGGATCACCGCCCCCGCCACCGCCAGCACCCCCCCAAACAGCGAGCGCCGCGAAGGCCGTTCCCCCTCCCATCGCATCGCAAACGGGATGATGATCAGCGGTGTCAGGGCCACGATCGGCAGCACCACCCCGGTTCCCCGCTGCGCCAGGGCCCACTGAAAACAACTCACCCCCAGCGTCGGACCCGCCAGCGCATTGACCAGCACCCACGGCGCCGCCTTCCGAAGCCTGCCCGATGCCCCCGCATCCCCCGGCACCCCGCCCCGACCCCACCGCCGGAGCCAGATGTAGGTCAACGCACTCAATGCCACCCCGGGCAGGATCCGCTGGTACGCCGCGCTGATCCCATCCACAGGCTCACCCGCCATCCGCGCCACCTCAAACGCATGCCGGCTCAATACCGCACCCAACCCCTGCCCCGCCGCCGCCACCAACGCATACCCCACCCCCGCCCCGAAACCGCTCCTCGCCTTCGCTTCCCGCTCAAGGCCCCGCTCGGGAAATAACGCCGTCACCACCCCCGAAAGGATCAGGCCACTCGCCACCACCTCCGTTCCGGTCATCGGCAGGCCAAGGCAGATCCACTCGACCCCCGCCGCCAACGGAGCCGCCACGCAATGCACAATCAAAATCACCAGGCGTGAACCCAGCCGCGGATAGGCCAGATACAACGCGATGTCCCCCACCCCGAATCCAATAAAACCGCTGATCAAAAACCAACCCAGGGCCACTCCCCCCAACCCCGCCCCCCACCCGTGCCCGTACGTCGCCAGAAACAACGTCGCCAGCAGCAACCGCCAGAAGTTCGCCTCGAGACTCGGCAGAATTCGCGTGGACCGGCTCGCCGACACGCCGGAAATCGAAAACAACAGGGTCGTCAGAAACGCCGCGAGCATGATAAATAAGAAGACGAGGCCAGCCGATAGGCTCGGCTAGCCTCGTCGCGTGATGGTTGATCCAGGAGGTTACTTCTTCTTGGCGGTCTTCTTAGCGGCCTTCTTGGCTGCCTTCTTCTTCGCTGCCATCTCGTTCACCTCCCATCTGGACTGCGGTCCACTCCGCGGTTTGCCTTCGATCCAGCGCCCGACCCTGACCCGGCGTCTCTCCCCGATGTCTCTCCCCGACGCCTGACCCCGGTAACCGGCCCCGGTGACTGGTCCCGGTGACTGGTCCCGGCATTTGGCCCCTGCAATTGGCCCCTGCAATTGGCCCCGGCGCTGGCATCCATCCGGCCCCACTTCGGCCTGGCTCCCCGTGTCGGCACCTCCCCACAACCCCGGGCATCTTTTCCCTCCCGGCGTTGCCAGAATGGCGCGCTCCATGAATCGCGGGGCGAACATGACAGGCTTCGACCGCGTGTATAACGGAAGCACCCGCCGGAACTCACGATAAATCTTTGCTTGCACCGCTTTTTTTGCGCCCGCCCGTCCCCGCCTGACTCCCGCGTGACCCCACCCCGCTCCCCTGTTACCGTCGCCGTCCCATGCCCGCTGAGGCCAGCTCCCAATCCTCGCCCATGATGGCCCAGTACCTTCGCATCCGCAGCGAAGTGCCCCGCGACGCCCTCCTCCTCTTCCGCCTCGGCGACTTCTACGAACTCTTCTTCGAAGATGCCAAATCCGGCGCCGCCCTCCTCAACCTCGCCCTCACCCAACGCCAGGGCATCCCCATGTGCGGCCTGCCCTATCATGCCGCCCAATCCTACATCGCCCGCCTCCTCAAGGCCGGACGCAAGGTCGCCGTCTGCGACCAGATCGAGGAACCCCGCCCGGGCAAACTCGTCCAACGCGCCGTCACCCAGATCCTCAGCCCCGGCACCCACGCCGACGAACGCCTCCTCGCCTCGGAACGTCATCACTACCTCGCCGCCGTCTCCCGCGTCGGCTCCCGCTTCGGCCTCGCCCTCGTCGATCTCACCACCGCCACCTTCCGCGTCACCGAACTCCCCGATGCCGCCGCCCTCGACGGCGAACTCGAACGCGTCCGCCCCGCCGAAACCGTCTTCCCCGCCTCCCTCGCCGATCTCGAAGCCCGGCTCCAACTCCACCCCACCGTCCCCCAGGGCTCAGAAGACTGGACCTTCGCCCCCGAAACCGCCGAATTCGCCCTCCGCGAACATTTCGGTGTCGCGTCCCTCGATGGCTTCGGCCTCCGCGGCCGGCCCGCCGCCATCGCCGCCGCCGGCGCCGCCCTCCACTACCTCACCCAGCACCTCCGACGGAATGTCTCCCAGCTCACCACCCTGGTCTCCTACGAAACCTCCGGCTTCCTCCACCTCGATGCCGCCTCCCTCCGTCACCTCGAAGTCCTCGAACCCCTCCACCGCGATACCCCGGGCGCTTCCTCCCTCCTCGCCGCCCTCCAATCCACCGCCACCCCCATGGGCTCGCGGCTCCTCCGCGACTGGCTCAGCCAGCCCCTCGCCAACCTCGAACCCATCCAACGCCGCCAGGACACCATAGCCCGCCTCCTGGACGACCCCGAATCCCTCGCCGCCCTCCGCGCCGCCCTGCGCGAGGTCCGCGATCTCGAACGAACCCTCGGCCGCCTCAGCGCCGGCTCCGGCAATGCCCGCGACCTCGTCGCCCTCCGCCTCGCCCTCGAACAGGTCCCCACCCTCCAACACCTCGTCCAGCACCTCGCCAAGACCCCGATTCCCCAGGAGCCCATCCCGTCCCTCGTCCCATCCCCGGCCGCCGACAGTTCCCCCACCCACCCCCCTTCCCTCCTCACCACGCTCCTCACCGAACTCACCGCCGAACCCGACCTCGCCGAACTCATCCGCCATGCCCTGGTGGACGACCCGCCCCTCGCCCTCAAGGAGGGCGGCCTCATCCGTGACGGTTACCACCCGGAACTCGATGCCCTCCGCCAGGCGCGACGCGAAGGCCACGACTGGATCGCCCGCCTCCAGCAGCAGGAAATCGAGCGCACCGGCATCCCCTCCCTGAAAATCCGCTTCAATTCCGTCTTCGGCTATTACCTCGAAGTCACCCGCACCCACCTCGACAAAGTCCCCGCCGACTACGTCCGCAAACAAACCGTCGCCGGCGGCGAACGCTATGTCACCCCCGCCCTCAAGGAAATGGAGGGCCGAATCCTCGGTGCCGAGGAACGCGCCCTCAAACTCGAGTACACCCTCTTCCAGCAACTCCGGGAACAGGTCCTCACCCGCGTCGCCCCCCTCCAGGCCTCCGCCCGCGTCCTCGCCCAGCTCGATGCCCTCGCCGCCTTCGCCGAAAATGCCCGCCTCGGCGGTCACGTCCGCCCCGAAATCACCCCCGACGGCGTCCTCCTCATCGAGGAAGGCCGCCACCCGGTCCTCGACCGCCCCGGCGCCGCCGAACCCTTCGTCCCCAACGACACCGACCTCGATGTGGACGCCGCCCAGATCGCCCTGATCACCGGCCCCAACATGGCCGGCAAAAGCACCTACATCCGTCAGGTCGCCCTCCTCACCCTCCTCGCCCACACCGGCGCCTTCCTTCCCGCCCGACGTGCCCGCATCGGCCTCGTGGACCGCCTCTTCACCCGCATCGGCGCCAGCGACAACCTCGCCCGCGGTCAGTCCACCTTCATGGTCGAAATGAGCGAGACCGCCAGCATCCTCAACAACGCCACCCGCCGCAGCCTGGTCATCCTCGATGAAGTCGGGCGCGGCACCAGCACCTTCGACGGACTCAGCCTCGCCTGGTCGATCGTCGAACACCTCCACCACACCGTCGGCGCCCGCACCCTCTTCGCCACCCACTACCACGAACTCACCGAACTCGCCGCCCGGCTCCCCCGCCTCCGCAACTTCAATGTCGCCGTCCGTGAATGGCAGGACCGCATCGTCTTCCTCCACAAGATCCTCCCCGGTGGCTCCGACAAAAGCTACGGCATCCAGGTCGCCCGCCTCGCCGGCGTGCCCCGCCCCGTCATCGAACGCGCCAAAACCATCCTCCGCGTCCTCGAAGAAGCCGAACTCGACCTCCAGCGCGTCGCCGCCGCCCACCCCGACGAAACGACCGCCCCTCCCCAACCCGCCCGCCGCACCCCCCGCCAACGCGCCGAACGCGACAAGCTCCGCCAGCTCCCCGACTCCCCCCAACTCGACCTCTTCGCCTCCTGAGCAGCGCCATCCTCCCCCTTCTCATTCCTCCCTCAGCATCTCCCGCAGCCGCGTCTTGAGCACCTTGCCGGTCGCGTTGCGCGGCAGGGCCGGCAGGACAATGGCCCGCCTCGGCAGCTTGTAATCGGCCAGCCGCTCCTTCAGGAATCCCAGCAACGCCGCCTCGTCCAGCACCACCCCCTCCTCCGCCGCCACAAACGCCACCGCCCGCTCCCCACGGCGCTCGTCCGGTTCCCCCACCACCGCCGCCTCCTTGATCCCCGGGAATCGATAGATCACCTCCTCGATCTCCCGCGGATACACGTTCATCCCGTTCGGCTTCAGCATGTCCTTCTTCCGGTCGGTGATGACCAGATACCCGTCCGGACGTCGATGCCCGATGTCCCCCGTCAGCAGCCACCCATTCCGCAGGGTCTCAGCGGTCTTGTCGGGGGCATTCCAGTAGCCCCGCATCACGTTGCCCCCGCGCACGCAGATTTCCCCGTCCTCCAAATCGCCCAGCATCTGCCCTTCGTCGTCCTGAATGGTCACTTCCACATCGGGAATCGGTAGACCGATGGTCCCGGGAATCGCCGGCCCCCGCACCGGGTTCACCGACACCACCGGACTGGCCTCGCTCAATCCATACCCCTCGATCAGCGGGATCCTCGGGAACCGCGCCTGGAACGCCTCGAGAATGCTGTTGGGCAGCGGTCCCGCCCCGCTGATGCACAACCGCAAGGGCAGTTCCACCCCCGCCGGCATCCCCGCCAGGGCTCGAAACACCTGCGCCATCGCCGGCAGAATCGATCCCCGGTGCATCAGGATCTCGCCAATCATCGCCTTGGCCGGATGCAGGGACTGGATCAGCACGATCGATCCCCCGGTCACCAGCGGCAGCAGGATGCACACCGTCAGCATGAAGCTGTGAAACATCGGCAGCATCAGCACAAACCGGTCGTGATCCACGATCTCCAGAATCCGCCGGCAGCTCTCCACGTTGTGCAGAAGGTTCCCGTGCGTCAGCATCGCCCCCTTCGGCCGGCCCGTCGTCCCCGACGTGTACACCAGCACCGCCAGGTCCTCCGGCTTCGCCTCCCCCATTCCCCCGTCCCCGTTCCCCACCCCATCCAGACCCCCAATCTCATCCACCGACCAGACCTTCAACTCAGGACATCGGGCCCGCAACGCCCCCAGCGCCTCGTCCATCGTCCCGTCCGTGATCAGGACTCCGATCCCCGCGTCCTCCACGTGGTACGCCACTTCCTCCGGCTTCAGAAAGTTGTTGATCGGCACCACCACCGCCCCGGCGTGCAAGGCTCCCATCAAGGCGGGCACGAACTCCGGCCGGTTCCGCAGCCACAACCCCACCCGGTCCCCCGACGCCACCCCAAACCGGCCCCTCAACAGGGACGCCAGCGCCACCGTCTGCTCCCCCAACTGCCCGTACGTGCGCGATTCCGTCCCGTAATAAATGGCGGTCTTGTCCGCCTGGCGGGCGGCCGTTTCGAGGAAGCGTTGCGACAGGTTCATGGGCGGTGACCCGCGCTTCATGCGGTTCCCCACTCCAATCGTCAAGTACCCCGTGACCGCTCGTTGCGGGTACCGTGCATCCCGGAGTTGTGGGTGAGAAGGCAGCGAATCGGAGGGACGAGCTCCGCGAGTCCTCAACCCAACACTCCACACCGTTGCGGCCTCGTGGAATTCGGCCCTCCGAAGCGACGCTTCGCGAGGTTCGCACCTCTCCCCACGACTCCGGGATGCCCCGTTGCCGGTATCGCCGGCCCGCGCCCGCTTCCACCCGCGCGCAAGGTTGTCGCCCGGCCCGGCCCCGCGCTTAAATCGTCGCGTGATCGACACCCCGGAGAGACTGGCGGAGGCCCTGGAGGAACTGGACCATGCCTCGTGGATCGCCATCGACACCGAGGCCGACAGCCTCCACGCCTACCCCGAAAAGCTCTGCCTCCTCCAGCTCAGTCATCCCGGCGGTGAAGTCCTCGTCGATACCCTCGCCGAACTCGACCTCCAGCCCCTGCTCGCCATCCTCCATCGTCATCGCCTCATCCTCCACGGCGCCGATTACGACCTGCGCCTGATGTTCCGAACCTGGCGCTTCGAACCGCACGCCATCTTCGACACCATGACGGCCGCCCGCTTTCTCGGCGTCCGCCGCTTCGGCCTCACCGACCTCGTCCACCAGTTCCTCGGCCTCAAACTCGAAAAGGGCCCCCAGAAGGCCAACTGGGGACAACGCCCGCTCACGCCCCGCATGACCGCCTACGCCGAGGCCGATGCCCGCTACCTCAAGCCCCTCCAGGAAAAACTCGAAGCCGAACTCATCCGCCTCGGCCGCCTGGAATGGCACCAGGAAACCTGCGCCCGCATCGTCTCCGAAGCCCTCCGGCTCAACCCGCCCGATCCCAACCTCGTCTGGCGTGTCCGCGGTTCCCACACCCTCGACCGACTCGGCCTCGCCGTCCTCCGCGCCCTCTGGCTCTGGCGCGAACAGGAGGCCCTCCGCGCCAATCGCCCGACCTTTCATATCCTCAATCCCGATGCCCTCGTCGATCTCGCCGCCGCCGCCTCCCGCTGGGGCAACGTCCCCCACCAGCTCCCACGCCACCTGACCCCGCGCCGCCGTCAGGGCCTGTCCAATGCCGTCAAGGAGGCCCTCGCCCTTCCCCCCGACCAGCTGCCCGACAAGCCCCGCCACGAACATAAACGCCATTCCCTCGCCGTCGGTCGCCGCGCCGTCGCGCTCCGCGAACGACGCGACCGCCACGCCGAAGCCCTCGACCTCGACCCCTCCTTCCTCGCCAGCCGCAGCCAGCTCCTCGAACTCGCCGAAACCGGCGACTGGCAGCAAACCTCCCTCCTCCCCTGGCAGGCGCGACTCCTCGAAAAAGGTTGATCCTCCCCCGCCCCTCAACCCCGGTCTCCCGCCTTCCCGCCCTCCCACCTCCCGCCCTGAAACCATCCCTCACGCCGGGCCACGGCCACCAGATCCTCCGGATCGCGCACCGCGGTGGATTCCAGACGCACCAGGCGCAGCCGCCGATCCGCAAGGTGCCAGCCGCTCCAGAGGATCCGCCGCGCATGCCGAGCGTGGCTGAACGCCCGCTCACCCTGCTCGAACCACCACATCGCCGTCGCCTGCTCCCCCCCCGACCGCTCCAGCCTCACCACCATCGCCTCCCCGTGCGGGTGCTCCACCCACCCCCGCCCGGTCACCCGCCATCCCGCCCGTCGCAGGGCCACCTCGGGCGAGGTCAGCAGGTAGGAACTCTTCCGCGGGTAGGCCAGCGAGACCTGGACCGGGCCTTGCCAGCTCGACAACCGGTGCACTCCCGCATCCTGGGGTGTCAGAGGCCCCTTGAGCCCGCCCACGGCGTCCTCGTCCCGTGGCGCCACCACCAGCACCGCCATCTCGTGCTCCGGCCAGAACGCCGAGGCGGTCTGGAACAGCATCATCAAGCCCAGCAGGATCAGCGCGAACCGCTTCGACGGGACCCACCCCAGATCGCTGTATCCCCGCTGGCCCGACAGCGGCGGCGGCTGCCGTGCGAACCGGGCCAGCCCCGCCAGCAACAGCACCGCCACCGACAACCGAACCGCCAGCAAAGGTTCCGGCCCAATCCGACCCCATCCCGATCCCGCGGGAAATGCCAGCAGCACGAAACTCGCCGCGACCGCCACCCCCAGCACCCGCCAGGGCCAGAAACAGCGCCACGACACCAGCCCCAGGATCACCCATGCCAGCGCCACCCGCCGCAACGGCTCGTACGTCGTGAACTCCGCCCCCAGCATCATCGCCACCCCCCCGGCCACCATCGCCACCGATCGCGAGTGCACCGGCCCCTTCGGAGTCCGCCGCCTCAGTCCCAACAGCAGCATCGCCATGATCCCCATTCCCATCAGGCCCAGGACCTCGCCCAAATCGAACCGCGTGCTCTCCAATGGCACCCCCTGCATCGCCGAGACCACCGCCACCGCCAGCCACGGGGAATACCGCCGCCCTTCGAACCACCCGCGGACCGTCGCCCCGGAAATCCAACGGCGGCTCTTCGCCCCGATCCACTCCGCCCGGTTCGCAAGCAGCCCAATGCCTCCCATCGCCAGACCCCACGGAATCATCGCCCGTACCGTCCCGGGCCAGTCCGCCCAGCCGGGAATCCATCCGGGAACCGCCACCGTCGCCACCAGAAACCCCGGCAGCAACCCCACCCCCAGCCAGAACGCCCTTCCCCGCACAAACAATGCCATCCCCAGCAGCGCGCAGTACCCCAGCACCCGGGCCTGCGTCGTGGTCAGGGCCAGCGGTAACGTCAGACCCGGATTGCGAAGCGGATCCTCGAAGCCCGCCGCCGCCAGCCAGCCGTGCCCCTCGAAATCCAGCCAGAACGGCAGCGCCGTCATGAAGATCGCCGGGACCTTCAACCACTCGGTCCAGTTCAACCCGGGCCGGGCCGGTCGCAGCCAGGCCATCCCCAGACAGACCCACCCCAGGCTCATCAGCACCAGGTGGCCGCTGGCCAGGCCCAACGCCAGCACCAGGGCCGCAATCAGCTGCTCCTGCTGCCCCTTGGCCGGCTCGATCGCCAGTCCAAATCGCTCCCCCGCAAACACCGAGGCCGCCACCAGCCCGCTCAGCGGCACCGACAGCACCGACACGATCAACTCCGAGGGCCACGCATTGTGCTGCCCCCACGCCACCACCACCGTGAGATAGAACGCCCCCCACGCGATCGCGTGCAGCCCGAATGCCATCCCCGCCTCACGCCGCCGCCCCCATTCCCCTTCCGCCGGCCCCGCCTCCCCCGCCTGGCCGACGGCCCGGCTCATGGGCACAGCATCTCGTAGCCAAACCCCTTCAAATACTCCGTCTCCGGCACCGCCGGCAAAACCGGATGATCCGCCGCCTGGCCGAACGCCGTCACCCGGCGCAACTGCCGCCGCGCATCGTATGCCGCCTCCAGGATCGTCGCCTCGAAGGTCCGGGCATCGACATGATGCGAACAGCAGAACGTCGCCAGCAGCCCGCCGGGACGCAGCAGCCGCATGGCCCGCAGATGGATCTCCTTGTACCCGCGCAGGGCGTCCGGCACCGACGCGCGATTCCGTGTGAACGACGGCGGATCCAGAACGATCAGGTCGAACCGCGGTTCCGGGCGCCCCCCCTCGGCCCCCGTCGCCACCGCCTCCCGCATCCAGTCGAAGACGTTCCCCGCCCGGAACGAACACACCGCCTCCAGCCCGTTCGCCACCGCCATCCGTTCCGCCACTGCCACCGCCTCGGCGCTTTGATCCAGTCCCAGCACCGACTTCGCCCCGGCCCGCGCCGCCGCCAGTGCGAAGCCCCCCTGGAAACTGAACGCATCCAGCACCTCAGCCCCCTTCGCCCAGCCCGCCACCAGGGCCTGGTTCACCTGCTGATCCAGGTACAATCCCGTCTTGTGCCCGCCCACCAGGTCGGCCTCGAATTGCAGACCGTTCAGCCGCACCGGCAACGCCCGCCGCTCCGCCTCCGAAAGGTCTCCCGCCAGGACCCCCGACGCCTCCTCCAACCCTTCGAACCGCCGCGCCCCCATGTCGTTCCGTTCCACGATCGCCCTCGGACGCCCCAGCTTCTCCAGCAGCCGCACCAGCATCGACTTGCGGGTCTCCATCCCCACCGACGACATCTGGACCACCAGCACATCCTCGTAGCGGTCCACGATCAGTCCGCTCAACAGATCCCCTTCCGCGTTCACCCACCGGTATGACGTCGCCTCCGGCAGATGCCGCTGCCGATGCTCCAGTGCCTGACGCAGCCGCCGCTCGAAAAACGCCTCGTCCAGCTCCGCCCGCTCCCACGCCAGCACCCGGACCCGGATGCGCGACTTGGAATTGTAGAAGCCCACCCCAATCAGCCGGCGCCGATGATCCTTGACCTGGACCACCCCGCCGTCCCCGGGGTCCCGGACCACCCGCAGCAGCGATCCCTCGTAAATCCACGGATGCCCGCCCACCACCCGATCCGCCTCGCCCGGCTTCAAATACACCGTCGGCAGCACATCCTCCCCACCCCCCGCCGCCGCCGCCGTCCCTTCCCCCTCAATGCCACGCCCGCTTCTCCGTTCCGGCGGTCTCCCCTGGCCCCGGCCCAGGCGGTCACGCGGCGGACGAAAGCCCGGCCGCCCTGCCGGGCCCGGCCCCTCGCGAACCTCGGCCCGCCGGCCGGAAACCACTCGGGAACGGGGATCGGACCGGCTTGAACCTCGGGATCGGCGCACATCTGCCATCGTCCCCCCATCCAACACCCTCCCCCCCCACCGGAGCCAGCGGCATTTTCCTAACCATCCCAGCAGAATCCCATCGACCCGCGACGACCGAATAGGCTCACAAGCATCGCCTCTCAATTAAGCCAGCCTTGTTTTAGTAGACTCTTATTGCAATAAGCCTGACATTTTGTAATTGACGACTCAACTCAATGACCGAAACTGCCCCAGCATTTGCGCACCTCACCAAGTCCATCACACATCAGCGCAACCTGGTCTCGCGCCCCCCCTCTGACGTCCATCCATGAGAACCCCTCGCATCAAGGCCGACCCATCCCTCCCGGCGACGTATCACTGCATGTCCCGTGTCGCCGGCCGCCTCCCTCTCCTCGACGATTCCGCCAGGCACAAGCTCCTCAACATCCTCCAC
>JAHCBA010000028.1 GCA_019634625.1 Verrucomicrobiia bacterium | reverse complement strand
GGGGGGGGGGGGGGGGGGGGAGGGGGGGGGGGGCGGGGGGGGGGGGGGGGGGGGGGGGGGGGGTGGGGGGGGGGGGGGGAGGGGGGGGAGGGGGAGATGAAATGGCGACGCGATGGGGGTCGTGGAAATGGACGGAAGAATCGTGCATATGCACGGAGGTTTGGGTGGTTTTGCGGGGGAAGTGGGGCAGGGCGGGGGGCAGAGTTGAGGGGGCGTGGTGTGGGGGGCCGGACCGGGTGGAGGGTCGTGGGGTCAGGGTGAGAGGCGGAGGGAGCGGACGTCAGCGAGTTCGGCGCGGAGGGGGCCGTCGGGGCGGACGAGGATGCGGTTGAGGCCGGCGCGGAGGGGAAGGGTGCCGACGGGGAATTCCCGGAACCGGTCGTAGCCGCCGGTGGACTGGACAGTGCCACGAACGCGGCCGGCATCGCTTTCGACGAGGAAATGGTCGCCGGTGGAGGCGTCGTCGGCGGCGAGGGTGATGAAGACGGTGTAGTCGGCGGCTTCAGGGACGTGGACGCGCCAGGTGGCGATGTCGTGTTCGCGCCGCCAGGGGGCGAGGATGTCGAGGGCGGGCCGGTAGGCGAGGCGTTCCCCGAAGCAGGCGGCCAGGCGGGCGGGAAGGTGAAGGGTGCCGTCGGCGTGGGGGTGGATGATCCCGGCTTCGAAGGCGGGTGCGATGTCGGAAGGGAGATCGAGGAGTTCGGCGGCGGTCCAGGGGAGGTGGCGGTCGGCGGTGTCGGCACGGACGGTGGCAACGAGGTCGGGTTCGACGGGGTCGGCGGTGTTGTCCCAGGCACGGCGGACGTAGGTGAGGAGGGCGGCGATGGTGCGGTCGGAGAGGCCGGCTTCGCCGAAGCCGGGCATGTGATGGTTCCAATGGGTGCCGGCGACTTCGAGGGGGCCGTAGAGTCCGTGGAGGACAATGCGGACGAGGCGTTCGGGCGGGCCGGCGACCCATTCGGTCTGGTTGAGGGGTGGGGCGACGTTGGCAAGGCCGGCGCCGTGGGGTTGATGGCAGGGGGCGCAGAGCTGGGCGAAGGCTTCCTGACCCTCGCGGAAGAGGGTTTCGTGTTCCGGTCCGAGGGGTTCGACGGGGCGGCGGGCGAGCCGGACGGCATCGTGGCCGGGCCAGGCGAACAGTTCCGACAGGCGCCAGCCGCGGTCGCGTTCGGTCCGGTCTCCGGAGGAAAGCAGGGCGAGGAGGACGCGGGGTTCGCGGGTGAGGGGAATGGGGCGGGCGGCGGCGAGGTCGGCTGGGGCGGCGGCGAGGAGTCCATCGATCAGGGCACGGGCGTGCCAGGCGAGGGCACCGGTCTGGTGGGCGGCGGTTTCCAGGAGCGGTTCGAGGAGGGCGGGGGCGCGGCTGTCGAGGGCGAGTTCGGCCAGTTCATGGAGGAACCGTTGACGTCGTTCGGATGGGTTGTGCCAGGACGGTTCGCCGGTGAGGAGGTGGTGGAGGAACGCGATCTCGCGCTGGTGAATGCCGCTGAGCACGGCGGTGCGGAACAGGGGGGAATCGTGACGGTCGAGAAGTCTGGCGAGGAGGGTGTCGGTGCCGGGTTCGGTGCGTGGGGCGAGGGAGAGGGCGGCCTGGAGGCGGACCGGTTCGGCGGGGTCATCGGGGGCGCGACGGAGGCGTTCGAGAAAGCGGGCGGCGCCAGGATCGGCGGCAGGATCGGGCGTGGGATTGGGGAGGCGGGCGAGGAGGCGTCCGCCCAGGCGAAGGGCGGCGGCCCGGACGCTTTCGTGAGGGTCGTCGGCGGCGTCGAGGAGGGTGGGCCAGTCGAGGTGCCCGATGCCGTCGAGGGTCCAGAGGGCGTGGGAACGGGATTCCGGGCGGGCCTGGGGATCGAGGCTGGTGTCGGGGCGGGCGAGACGGCGGAGGAGGGGGGCCACGGCGGGATTGCGGCGTTCGACGAGGAGGCGCTGGGCGGTGAGGCGCCACCAGCCGTTGGGATGGGCGAGGTGCCGGGCGAGGGATTCGTCGGTGGCCTGGCTGAGGCGGGGCGGGGTGCGGTCGATGGGGCGGTCGGTGGCGACGAGGCGATAGATGCGGCCCATGTCGTTGCCGAGGGTGAGGCCCCGTTGCTTCATCTGGTCGGCGATGTAGGGGGCCATGAAGATGACGTGTTCGATGATGCCCTTGTACATGTCGGCGAAGTAGAGGGCGCCATCGGGACCGGTGCGGACGCTCATGGGGCGGAAGCGTTCGTCGGTGGAGGCGAGGATTTCGCGACCGGCGGGGTAATGGCGTTCGGCACGGGGGGCGATGCCGTCGGAGAGGCGGAGGCGACCGAGGAGATGGCCGCCGGCCTCGGGGACGAAGAGGTTGCCGTAGGCGTCGGGCGGGAACTGGTGACCGAGATAGACACCGGTGCCGGCGACGATGGTGTAGGTGCGGAGGGTGCCATCGTCTCGGAGTTCGAGGGCGCCGAGGGTGATGCCGGGAGTGGGGCGGATGGGGAAGCATTCGTTGGCATGGCGACCGATGGGGACGGCGATGCCGAAGCGGGAGGGCTGGCGGGCGCGTTGGAAGGAGCGGACGAGGGAGGGGTTTTGGCGGAGGTATTCCTCGGGGATGAGATCCATCTCGGCGGGGCTGCTTTCGCGGCAGGTGACGAAGCGGCCGAGGGCATCGAAGCTGACGCCGAACTGGCCGCGCTGGAGGACGGGTTCCTCGATGAGCTGGCCGTCCTTGAAGCGGTGGCGCCGGTCCCAGTTGGCGCTGTGGAGCCAGTTGTCGAGGCCGTAGGCGAGGCCATTGGCGGTGTGCTGGGGGTTGCCGGCGCGGCCGTAGGTGCCGACCTGCACCTTCGTGTCGGCGCGCAGGTCGCCGTCGGTGTCACGGCAGTACCAGAGGTGGGGCGGTTCGGAGACGAGGACGCCGCCGTCCACGAAGGCGAGGGTGCGGGGCATGACGAGGCCCTCGAGGAAGACGGTGGAGCGATCGGCACGGCCATCGCCGGTGGTGTCTTCGAGGACCACGATACGGCAGAGGGGATCGGCTTCGCCACGGCCTTCGAGGTCGCGCATGTAGCCCTGGTATTCGACCACCCAGATGCGTCCGTCGGGATCGAACTCGAAGAAGATGGGGTGGATGACCAGGGGTTCGGCGGCGACGAGTTCGAGGCGGAATCCCGGTTCGACGCGGAAGGTGGCGAAGGCGTCTTCCGGGGAGAGCGGTGGGGCGGGGGGGACTTCGATGCGGGAGAAGATCTCGGCGGCCCGTTCCCAATCGGCCCAGCCGGTGAGTTCGGAGGGGGGGCGGGCGCGGGGCCGTTCCGGCGGGATGGCCTGGGCGTTGGCGGAGGGGGCAGGGACCATGAGCAGGAGGACGGCGACCGTCGCGGCGAGGGTGGTGAAGGCCGGGTTGGGGGTGGAGCGGCAGGAATTCATGGGGGAAACCGGCGGGTGCATGGGAAGAGGGGGATCTCCGGGCGACAGGTGTGGGAGAGGAGCCTGATCTGCCGTTGTCCGATTGGCGATTCGCGATTCGCCAGGTGCATCGCGGAGTTGTGGGTGAGGAGGCAGGGAATCGGGGGGACGAGATCTGCGAGTCCTCAACCGGACGCTTCACACGGTTGCGGCCTGGTGGAACTCGGCCCTCCGAGGCGGCGATTCATGCGCTTTCGTTGGGAGAAGGATCAACCGCGGAGGCCCCAGCGGAGGATCTGGGAAAACTTTGGAAGTTTGCCCTGCATGAGGATGCCGACGCGGAAGATCCGGCTGCCGAGCCAGAGGGCGACGGCGGTGGCGGCGAGGACGCCGAGGAGTCCTAGCCAGGCCTGCCAGGGTGGGACGCCCTCGGGTGTGGCGAGGCGGAGGAGCATGAGGAGCGGGGAGAAGGGCGGGACGAGGGAGAGGGTGGTGGCGAGGGTGCCCTGGGGTTCCTTGATGACAGGGAGGAGGAGGAAGAGGGGGACCACAACGGGGAGCATGACGGGCAGTTGGAGGTTCTGGGCATCCTTGGCGTCGCTGCAGGCGGAGCCGAGGGCGAGGGCGACGGCGCCGAACAGGAGGATGGCAGCGATCACGTAGGCGACGAACCAGGGCACGAGGGACCAGGGGATGGCGTGGCTGGCGGCGAGGGCGGCGAAGGCGGTGAAGCCGGAGCCGAGATACACGGTCATGGCGGCAAGGGCGACGGCGACGCCGCCGAGGAGTTTGCCGAGCATGATCTCCCAGGCGGTGGCGGCGCCGAGCATGACCTCGGCGATGCGCTGGGTTTTCTCCTCCATGACACTCTGGAGCAGCGGGGCGGAGCCCATCATGACCAGCAGCGTGGCGAGGAGGACCACCACCATGGGCAGTCCGACCGCGGCGAGTTCGTTCTGGCGACGGCCCGGGGTGACATCGCCGGTGCGGACGTCGCGGGCGACGAGGCCGAGGCCCTCGACGGGGACCCAAGCCATGGCACGGGAGATGATGTCCGGATCGAGACCGGCGGCTTCGAGACGGGTCTGGCGGAGGCGACGATTGAGGGTTTCGGCGACCCAGCCGCGGACTTCGTCGATGGCCGGATTGCGGGCGAAGTATCGGAGGCCGGGGGTGGGAGACGGCGCGTCCGCTGCCGGGTTGGCCGCGGTTGGGGACGGGGCGAGGCCGGGGGCGATTTCGATGAAGGCATGGAGTTCGCCGGCCCGGACGCGGTCGGAGAGCGCGAGGCGCTGGGAATCGGGTTCGGACGGGTCGGGGACGACGGTTTCGACGCGGTAGATTCCGGGGCCGGTGCGTTGGGAAGCGGCCTCCAGGAGGGCAGGGCCGAGGACTCCATCGGGATCGAGCACGGCCAGGCGCCGGTCGGCGGTGCGGTCCTGTCGGGCGGTGAGGGCGGCTCCGAAGAGGCCGCCGCCCATGAGGAGCGGGGCGAGGACGAGGGCGATGACGAAGCCCTTGGTGCAGACGGCGGCGATGAACTCGCGGCGGGCGATTCGAAGGGCTCTACGCATGGGAAGGATCGGGTTCGGGGACACCGGCGATGCGGACAAAGATGTCGTGGAGGGAGGGGTGGGCGATTTCGAAGCGGCGCACGGAGCCGCGTTTGAGGGCGGCGTGAAGGACGGCCTGGGGATCGGCACCGGGGGCGAGACGCAGTTCGCGGTACTGACCGAAGTCACGGCTGGATTCCACCCCGGGCCAGGGATCCTCCGGCCGGGCATCGTGGTCGAGGGCGAGGCGGATGGTATCCGAGCCGTAGCGTGCCTGGATTTGGGAGAGGGGACCGTCGAGGACCTTGCGTCCGCGAAAGATCATGAAGATCGCGTCGCACATCTGCTCGGCGACCGTCATGTCGTGGGTGCTGAGGATCACCGTGGCACCGTGTCGGCGAAGGTCGAGAATGGCGGCGCGAAGAACGTCGGCATTGACGGGATCGAGGCCTGAGAAGGGTTCGTCGAGGATGACCAGTTCCGGTCGGGCGACGACCGCGGCGGCGAACTGGACGCGCTGGCTGGTTCCCTTGGAGAGGGCCTCGATGCGATGGTGGGCGTAGCGGGCGAGGTCGAGACGTTCGATCCACTGGTCCACCTCGGCCTCCACGGAGCGGCCCGCCTTGAGGTCCCCGTAGAAACGGAGCAGGGACCGGACCTTCATCCGGCGGTAGAGGCCCCGTTCCTCCGGGAGGTAGCCGATGCGGCTGGAGCGGGCGTCGCGGAGTTCGCCGCCGAAGACCCGGACCGTTCCGCGGTCGGGGCGGAGGATATGGATGATCATCCGCAGGGTGGTGGTCTTGCCGGAGCCGTTGGGTCCGATGAAGCCGTACACCGAGCCTTGGGGGACGGAGAGGGAGAGATCGGAAACCGCCGGGACGGTGCCGAAGGATTTGGTGACCTCGATCAGTTCGACGCAGTGCATGGGCGACCTTCGGGACGGTCGCAGGGTAGCGTTGAAGGGCGCAGGTTCGAAGAGGGAATTGCCCGGGAGCCGGAATCCTTGGCGGATGGACAACCAACCGTCATCCGGAAGCGGTGCACGCTCGATTCGACGGGCATCGAACGCGGGGGGGGGACGAGGAGGGATGGGTTCGCTACGGGACTTGAAGGTGCGGGTCCTTGGAGCGGGGCGAGCGGAATGGACGGAGGCTCAGGGCAGGCCGTCGGTCTGGATCAGTCGGAATGGGTGGCGTCGTCCGGTTCGAGGAAGGAGTGGGGGATCAACCGGGTATAGTCCTCGACGGAGGCGCCGGCGAGGCAGGCGTCGATGATCTGGCGACCGAGGGGGTCGAGGTCTGGAACGAGGAACTGCTGCAACTGCTGGCGGAAGAAGTCGGCGAGCATGGCGGCACCGAGGTCGTAGGCTTCGGGTCCGACCTCCTTTTGAAGTTCCACGCGGAGGAGGATGCTGGGAATGGTCTGGCCTTCGACGGTGATGCTGTTGAGGGCGTAACCGAGGAGGGGGCAACGGGCGGCGGTGACCTGGCCTGTGGAGAAGCGGGCGCCGCCGCGGCGGGCGAGGTATTCGCGGGCGATCCACTGGGGCATGAAGCCGGTTTTCCAGACGCCGATGTGCTGGTTGGGGCAGAGGATGTAGCGGACCTTGGGGGTTTCGATGACCTGCTGGAGCAGGAGATTGGCGTGATCCACCATGCGGCCGGTGGCGAAGGGCCAGTAGGAGCCGACCCCCTCGGAACTCATGCCCTCGGTCTGGACGATGCTGGGATTGGCGTGGCCGCGTGGCGCGACGAGCCGCCAGAGCCAGGCGAGGGCAGGGGGGAGGAGATGGAAGAGGCCGAGGATGCCGTAGGTCGGCTGCTCGCGACTGCAGGGTGGGGTGCGGACACCGAAGCTGCGGATATCGACCGAGACGGGCCCATGGACAATGCCGGGCACGGCACGGCGGGGGATGATGACGCGGGGGTTGGGGCAGGGGCGGCCGGGTTCGTCCTCGATGGGTTCCCAGAGGAGGGCCGTACTGCCCGGGTGGGCATCGATATTGAGGAAGAGGAGGGGTTCCTGGGGATGAATGGTCATCTCCTCGAGGTGCGGGTCGATGCCGTAACGGGTGATGTGGTTGACGCGGACGAACCAGCCCTGTTCGGCGTCCATGAGGGCCAGGCGCCCATCGGGACGGGCGAGGGAGGGGTGGCACAGGGCCATGTCATCGGTGACGGGGCGAAGTTCGCAATTGCGGGGGAGGACGAGGGTGCGGTGTTCGGCGGTTTGGAGGTGGACACCGAGGAGGAGGCTGCCGTCCTTCTGGCGGTGGACCTGTTCGAGCATTTCGCTTTTGCCGCCACCGCTGGCGCCTTCGTGCATGAGGGTGACTTTATTTTCGTAGGGGGTGATCACCTGGACGGTGGAGCAATGGGCGGTGACCCATTTCTCGCGTTCGCCGAGGGAGAGGAGGACGCCGTAGATGCCCTTTTTGGCGCTGGGGCCTGGATAGAGGTTGTAGCTGAAGAGTTCGTGCCGGCTTTCGCGGCGATTGTGGACGACCATCTGGCGGCCGTTGAAGTGGGTGTGCCGGAAGACCGGGGCGACGTAGATGACCGCCCGGGGGTTGAAATTGGCCGGCAACTGGTCCTGGTCGAGGATGCCTTGAAGGAGGGCGAGGCCGAGGGCGAAGAAGCCGGCATTGGAGGGGCCGACGACCAGGGCATGGGCGCCCTTTCCGGGGGCTCCGGCGAAGAAGGGGAAGAGGGCGAGTTCCTGGGTTTTCAGCCAGGCGAAGGTTTCGGTGCGGAGTTCCGGGAACTCCTTTCCGTAGAGGTCCTTGTAGCGGGGTTTGTCGGTGGGGAGATCGTCGGCGATGACCATGCAGTCCGGGTCGCGGCGGCGCATGTAGGCATCGGTGTAATTGGCGGAGATGCCGTTCTTCACCCGGCAGACCCGGGCTTCGACCACCCGGCCGTGTCCGGGGACGTCGTAGGCGACTTCGTGGATGCCGTGGACGGCGTCGCGCACGGCGAGTTCGAAGAGGTCCGACTTGTGGCGGGCGACGAGGTAGCGGGGGCAGGCGGCAAGAACCTCTTTCAGGTCGGTGGGGATTTCGAAGTCGAGGATTCCAGATTGCATGGGGTGCGGGTGCTTGCGAGTCGGGACAGCGGTCATCGGCGTTGCCGTCAAGTCAGGCATGGCCGGGCGGGGGAGTTTCGGACCGGCCCCGCGCCGGAGGCGGGGACGCTAGGGAGAGGGGAACCGGCTGTCAAACGATGCCGGAACCGGGTGCCTTGCGGGTGGGTGGGGTGGTCTGGCAGCGTGCGGAGGCCATGAACCGGCGTCTGCGCATGGGGTGGGGCGGGATGGTGGTGGGATTGGTCATGGCGGCTGCGGTATGGGCGGGGTCGGGGTCAAGGCGGGTGCCGGCGGACTGGATCGAACTGGAGGGGTTTGGGGAGGCGATTGCGGGGGAGCGATACGGGGTGCGGGTCCGGTTGCGGGAGCGGGAGGGTGGGGAGGGTGGAGAGGGTTGGCTGACCGTGGATCTACGGGGGAGCACGTGGCGGCGGGAGCCGGTGGGCGTGCTTCTCGGGGGCGCCACGGTTCGGCTGGAGGCGGGGGAATCGGAGGGGGTCCTGGCGATTCCGGTTGAGGCGAAACCGGGGATCGTATTCGGGCATTTGGTGGCGTTTGTTGGTCGGGAGCCCGGCTGGACGAACCGGGTCCGGACGGCGATGTCGCGGAGGATGGCGTTGCGTTCGGAACGGGGGGAGGGGCGGGCCGCGGCGGGCCGGGTGCCGATGTTTCTCCCGGAGAAGACGGAGGAGGTGGAAACGGAGCCCTCCCGGGCGCTGCGATGGGCGACGGCGGTGGCGTGGTTTGGGGCGGCGGGGGGTCTCGTGCGGGGTGCGAGGCGGGGAAGGGGGCCGTGTGAACTGGGGAAGCGGCGGATGGGATTGGCGCTGGGCTTCGGGCTGCTGGGTTTTTGGGAGGCGACGCATGCGGGAGGGTGGGCGGGAGAAGCGGCTCGAGGGGTGTTTCGGGCGTGGGGTGTGTACCAGTGGAGGGAGGGGGTGCTGCGGCTGGGGAGTGCCGTCCTGGTGGGATTGGCGGCCTGGTGTTGGGTGCGATGGGCGGGCATGCGTTGGCCTGCGTGGGGGCGGATCGCGTGGGGGGCGGGGTTGGTGGCGGTAATGCTGGCCGGGATGGGGGCGTTGTCGTTGCACGCCTTCGACCAGTGGGTGGCGCGGGCATGGGCAGGGGTGACGCTGTTGCAGGGGGCGAAACTTGGGACGGCGTTGGTGGCCTTGGTTGCGGTGACTGGGATGGAGCGACGAAAGGCTTGAGCGTGACCGGGCCCCGGGGTGGCGGGTAGGCTTCCCGGCCTTGAGTGCGTCCGCCCGAAGTTCCGTGGTCCGGTTGCTGCGCGAGTTGATCGCGATTCCGAGCGTGAATCCGGCGTTCCTGCCTGCGGGCGATGCGCGGGGCGGGGAGGGGGCGATGATCGAGGCGGTGTCGTGTTTTGGGAAGCGGCAGGGATGGAGCGTGGAGGTGCAGGCGGTGAAGGAGGGTCGGCAGAATGTGCTGTTGAGGTGCGTGCCGGCGGGCCGGGTGAAGCACCGGGTATTGCTGGCGCCGCATCTGGACACGGTGGGGAGCATGGACGGATCGGACGACATTTTCCGGCCGCGACTGGCGGACGGGCGGGTATGGGGTCGGGGGGCGTGCGACACCAAGGGGAGCGTGGCGGCGATGCTGGTGGCGATGGAACGGGCCTGCGGAGGGCGGGGACGTCCGGCCTCGACCGAGGTGGTCTTTGCCGGGTTGGCGGATGAGGAAAGCCACCAGTGGGGTTCGCGGGCGCTGGTGGGGTCGGGGTTTCGGGCGGACCTTGGGGTGGTGGGGGAGCCGACGCGGCTGGCGGTGGTGACGGCGCACAAGGGCGATGTGTGGGGGAGATTGAGGACGCGGGGGCGGGCGGCGCACGGGGCGTGTCCGGACCGCGGGCGGAGCGCGATCCGGGAGATGGCGCGGGCGGTGGTGTTGCTGGAGGGGGAATACGCCGAGGGGCTTCGGGTGCGGCGCCATGCGTTGCTGGGGCATCCGACGATCAACGTGGGGGTGATCCGGGGGGGGACGCAGCCGAACATTGTGCCGGACGGGTGCGAGGTGGAGGTGGATCGGCGGATGCTGCCTGGGGAGACGCCTGCGGGGGTGCGGCGGGAGATCAGGCAGTTTCTGAAGGATCGCGGGATACGGGTGTCGTTTGAGGATGTGAAGGGGGTGCCGGAGCCGGCGTTGGAGACGGATGAGAGGTTGCCGTGGGTTGGGCGGTTTCTGAGAGCGGCGGGACGACGGCGGGGGATGGGGGTGGACTACTTCTGCGATGCGGCGATTCTGGCGGCCGGCGGGACACCGTGCGTGGTGTTCGGCCCCGGGGACATTGCCCAGGCGCACACGGCGCGGGAGTGGATATCGGTGGCGTCGCTGGAGCGGGGGACTGAGATGCTGACGCGATTTCTGAAGGGGTTGCCGTGAGCACCGGGGAAGGGGCGACCGCGAGGCGGCGCGAGTGGTTTTCCTTTTTTCGTCAGAGCGGCTGGATGCTGCTGGCGACGGGGCTGGCGGGGGTGTGTTTTGCGATGGTGCATGCCCCGGCGAGCCGAATGGAGGGGAGGGGTGAGTGGGAGGTGTTTGTGGCGTTGCTCGACCTTTTGTACCTGCTGGGGATTCCGGCGGCGGGGTTGCAGGCGGTGTTTGCGCAGTTGGGGGCGGGGGCAGTGACGGAGGCCCGGCGCGAGGAGGTGCGTGGGGCGGCCCGGAGGGTGTTGGTGGGATTGACGGTGGTCTGGGTGGTGTATGCGGCCGGGGTTTGGGTGACACGGGATCGCTGGACGGCGGGGTTGCGCATCCCGGATCCGGCGGCGTTATGGCTGACGCTGCTGGTGGGTCTCACGATGTTGTGGTTGCCGGTGTTTGTGGGGTTGCTGCAGGGGGGGCAACGGTTCTTCTGGCTGGGGACGTTGATCATGGCTGGGGCGGCGGGGCGGTTGGTGGCGATCTGGGTGACGGTGGTCGGGATGGGTGGGGGGTCGGTGGCGGGTGTGGCCGGGGTATTGGCGGGGACCACACTGGGCCTTGGGATGGCGGTGTGGGCGAGCCGGAAGGAGTGGCTGGGGCGGGCGGGGCGATTCGACTGGGGGCCTTGGCTGGGCCGGACGCTGTGTCTGACTTTGGGAATGGCACCGATCGCGGTGATGATGGCCGGGGACACGCTTCTGGTGCAGGCCGAGTTTGATGAGGATGGGAAGGACCTGGTCCTGGCTGCGGGTCGGATTGCCAAGGGGATGGTGAGTTTGACCGCACCGATGGCGACGGTGTTGTTTCCGCGGATTGCGCGGAGCGCGGCCACGGGGGAGCCGACCGACGTGTTGAAACTGGCGCTGGGGGCGACGCTGGGGGTGGGTATCTCGGTGGGACTGGGGTGCACGCTGGCGCCGTGGCTGCCCTTGCAGGTGCTCTTTGCGGGCAATCCGCAATTTGCGGATGCGGCACGGTATGTGCCGTGGGCGGTCTGGTGCATGGTGCCGCTGACGGCGGCGGCGACGCTGATCCATCACCAGTTGGCGGCGGCCCGATTCGCGGCGGTTCCGTGGCTGCTGGCGGTGGCGGGCGGTTATGCGTTGACGCTGGTTGCCATGCGGGACGGGATGGCGTCGATGCCGGTGTACGAGGCGTTCCGGCGGCTGATCCTGGTGCTGGGCGCGTTCAACCTGTTGTTGTTGGGGGTGGCGGTTCTGTTTTCCTGGCGGCGGCCGAGGGTGGGGCAGGGGGCAGGGACGGAGGCGCGCCCAGCTTGAGGTAGAGCCATTCCTCGAGGGGGCGGAGGGGGCTGAGGAAGCGGTAGAAGGGGGAATAGACGAGGCGGAGCCGGACGATGCTGAGAAACATGGAGAGCGCGTTGCGACCCAGCCGGATCTTCGAGCCCAGTTGATCGGTCCATTCGGTGGGGACTTCGAGGATGCGGCCGCCGGTCCGCCGGAGGCAGTAGAGCAGATTGATATCGAAGGCGAGGTCGGCGGTGCGGAGGTCCTTGTGAATGCGCTGGATGGCATCGCGGCGCATGACCTTGGCGCCGCACTGGGTGTCCCGGATGTTCATCCAGAACAGGCCTTGAACGCACAGGTGGAAGAGGCGGCTGGCCACGCGGCGTTTCCAGGGTTGGGCTTCGCCCAGGCGCGCCCCTGGCAGCCAGCGGGAGCCAATCACGCAGTCGTGTCCGGGCAGGTGGCGGATGAGGTCATGGAGCGCCCTGGGAGGGGTGGCGCCATCGGCATCGACGTACCCGATGAGATCGGTTTCCGGGGCGAGCCGGAGTCCTTCAATGAGGGCGCCGCCTTTGCCGATCGGGGCGGGGAATTCGATCCACTCGATGCCACCGGCCTCCTGGGCGGCAGCCTGGACGACCTCCAGGGTGCGATCGCGGCACCCATTGAGCACCACGACGAGGCGGAACTCGCCCCGGTAATGGGCACGGAAATAGGCCACGTAATCGCAAAGGACCGGTCCGATCCGCGCCTCCTCATTGTAGGCGGGGATGAGCAGCAGCAGGCGGGGCTCCGTGTAGGACACGACGGGACCTCAGGGATGGTGGGGATTGGGGGGGCGGGTTGGCGGATGGCGACGTGCCGGGAACGGGCGGTGCATGGGGGATGTTTAGCATTGGGGGCGCGCGGGGTCACGCGCAGGCGACGCGCGAAAGGAGGCAGTCCATGGCCGGAATCGGGGGGAAGCCTAGGGGCGAGGCCGGGGGAATGGGGGGGAGGGGTCAAAATAGCCCGAAATTTCGTGCATATGCACGAAGTTCCCGGCGTTGGTGGGAGCGGGTTTCAGGGGTTGGGGAGGAAGACATCGGGGAGGGAGGCACGGAGGGCGATGAGTTCCTGTTCCTGAAGATCGCTGAAGGAGCCGAGGCGTTGGGCGTAGGTGTCGAGCCAGGTGACGAGGCGGTTGCGGGCATGGGTGTCGAGGGCGACGCCGTGATGGCCGTCCGGTTGGGACAGGAGGGCAAGGAGGGGGCTGAGGAGGGCGGGTTGACGGCGTTCGCGGGAGACGCCTTCGCGGTAGGCTTCGAGGATGAGGTCGCGGACGCTGGGCTGACCGTAGCGGGCGAGGGTGTCGTAGGCGTGGGCCGGGGTGAGGTTGAAGCGGGCGGCGACGGCGTCTTCGGCACCGGGTTGGTGGCAGGAGACGCAAAGGGCATCGAGGACGGGTTGCACGAGACGGTCGAAGCGGAGGGGCCAGGAGCCGTCGGGGCCCGGGGTGATGCGGGAGGGGGGGCGGGAGGCGGCGAGGGGCGGGCGGGCGGGGGGCGGGGATTCGAGGCGCGAATCATGGCAGCCGGTGCAGCTCAGGGTTTGACCGGGCTGGACATGGGTGGCGGAGCGCATGGATTGGAGGGCAAGCCCGTCGGCGTTGAGGGCCTGGAAGAAGAGGGCGACGCCGCTGGGGACGAGGAAGTGGGCGGAGCCGTCGGGTTCGACGGGGACGGTGCCGAGGACGGCCTTGCCTGGGTCATCGCGGGTGAGGCCGAGGCTGGGCTGGTCCATGCGGGGCTGGGTTTTGGCGGGGATGGCGACGATGCGGAGGTTGGTGATTTCGCCGGGTTGGGCGGTGGAGAGGCCACGGGTGACATCGGCGATGAGGAAGGCGCCCTGCTGGGGGCCGGCCCAGTCGATGGAAGAGGCACGGACGGGGGGTATGGGGCGGGGTTTGACCGGGATGGGGTACATGCTGGAGATGTCGGGGTGGCGGTAGAGGAGTTCGAGGCCGGAGCCGGCGTTGAAGAGGTGGATGCCCATGCCGTTGTGGGGGCGGGTGCGTCCTTCGCGGATATCGGGTTCGACGCCCCAGGAGACGAGGTGGGTGGATTCGCTGAGGGGCCAGGGGCTGGCGTAGTAGGCGCGGGGCCAGGCCTCGATTTCGGGGAAGGGGATATGGGGGGTGAGGCGGGTGATGGGGTCTTCGCCTTCGGTGGCGCGGGCGGGGTCGAGGAGGACGAGGCTGCCCATGGTTTGGGCGTGGTGTCCGGAGGCGGTGAAGATGATTTTGTGGGAGCCGGGGATGGCGCGGGGTTCGAAGGTGCAGTGGGGGGCCTGGGTATAGTTGCCGTAGATGAGGCGGGCATGGGTGCCGTCGGGGTGGATCGACCAGAGGCTCATGTAGGGCATGTTGTCGCGGTCCACGTAATCCCAGCGGGAGTAGAGGATGGAGCCGTCGTGGGCGACGGAGGGTTCCCATTCGAACATTTCGAAGGGGGAGATGGGGAGGAGGCCGGAGCCATCGGGGTTGATGGTATGGAGGGTGTACACGGCGACGGGGCGGGATTCATCGCCACCGCAGCGGACGTAGCAGTCGGGGAGGTCGGGGGAGGCGAGGGAGGCGGCGGCGGAAGCGGGGCCGACCTGGACGGCCTGACCGCGGCGGGTGGAGAGGAAGACGATGCGGCCATCGGGGAGGTAGCGACCGTCGAAGTTGTCGTATTTGCCGCGGGTGAGCTGGCGGAGGCCGGAGCCATCGAGGTTCATTTCGAAGAGGTGATAGAAGGCGTCCTCGGGGATGTTGGCCTTGTTGAGTTTATCCTTTTCGGCGGCGAGGTGGGGATAATGGCGGCACCAGGCGAAGAGGACGCGCCGGGCGTCGAAGGAGAGGTCGGGTCGAAGGAAGCTGCCGGGATGGGGGAAGAGGGACCCGGTGAGGTCTTGGAGGGTTGGGGGGCCTTGCTTGAAGTTGCGGAGGAGGAAGAGGCCGCCGCCGGGGCGGGACCACCAGCCGTAGTACTGGTCGCTCATGTGGCTGTAGCTGCCGGGGACGCGCTGGGTGAAGAGGATGGTCTCGAAATCGAGGAGCGGGCTGGCGAGGGAGACGCGGCGCTGGAGGGCGCGGGCGTCGAGATAGAGGGATTGGGCGGAGGCCTGCGGGGTGGGGTGGGCGAGGCGATGGCGGAGGGATTGGAGTTCGGCGGGTGGGACGAGGGAGGGATCGGCGGTGGCGAGGCGATCGAGGATATCACGGGTGAGCTGGGACCAGTCCGGTTCGATGCCGGTTCTGGGGTGGTGGGTGGACCATTCGCTGACGCTGGACTGGGTGGCGGGGCGGTGCAGGGCGAGGTTGCCGGAACCGCGTCGGGCGCCATGGATCTCGATTTCGTCGAGGTGGAGGAAGGTGCGTTCGGGGAGCTGGATGCGGACGAAGCGGGCGAGGGCGTTGGTGAGGGGGATCACGAGCGGGGAGCGGTCGGGCATGCGATAGCCGTAGAAGAGGCGATCGGGGTGCTGATAGTGGGAGGTCCAGGTTGTGCCGTCGTGGGAGAGGAGGATCTGGAAGCGGGCGGCGCGGCGGGCCATGTCCTCGGAATCGGTGCGGTTCCAGAGGCGGACATCGCGGATTGGTTCGATCTGTCCGAGGTCCACCTGCCACCAGGGGGTGTCATCGAGGTCGGTATGGAAGCCGTAGCCGCCGGTGGTGATGCCATCGCAGCCGCCGGCGGCATCGTCGGGTGGGGTGGGGGGATGGGAGAGGGGGGCTTCGGCGAGGGCGCGAGCCTCCTGGATCCATTCCTGGTGGAGAAGGTCCTGCCAGGCATCGGCGGGGAGGGGCGTTGCGGCGGCGGCGACGGGGAGGGTGAGCACCAGGGCGACGTGGAGGCAGAGCGTCTTCATGAGGGCTTGGGGGTTGCGAAATGTTGCGATTCCCGGGAGAATGAACGGACCGAGGCTTGGGAGAGGACAGGTGTCATGAAGGCCATCTCAATCATACCGGAGAAGCGCGCTGATGGGCTACCGGCCTTCAGGGCGGTCGCGGGTGATCGCCAGACCTGTGGCGAGAGTGCAGGGGCGGCACTGGATGCACTGACCCTGCAACTTTCTCCGGAGGAATCCGATCTGCTGGTGGTTATCCAGAGCCAGCGGCCTGACGCCTTCTTTGGGGAGGACAGGCAGCGGCGCCTGAAGGACCTGATGGATGTCTGGAGGAGGGCGAGGGCTGATGGAGGCGGGCTTTCGGAGGTCGAGCAGTGCGAATTGGAGGGCCTTGTGGACGAGGAGCTGAAGGCATCGGGAGAGCGAGCGAACAGATTGTCTGGCGAGCTGGGTGCATGAACCCCCGCTACCCTCGAGTGGCGGCCCGGGCTGGGCATCACTGTGAGTACTGCGGTGCACCGGAGGTGCTCTTCAATCTGGCCTTCGAGGTGGAGCACATCGTTCCCAGACGACGTGGGGGTGGGGACGAGGACGACAACCTCGCCTTGGCGTGTCGCGCGTGCAATCTCGCGAAGGGTGATGCCGTGGAGGGGTGGGATGAGCACACGGGTTCCTTTTCGCGACTGTTTCATCCGCGCGTGGACCGGTGGGAGGACCATTTCCGGTTGTGTGGGGCAAGCGGTGGCATCGAAGGGATCACAATGGTGGGGAGGGCGACTGTGGTTCGACTGAAGATGAATCGGGAAATTGCCATGAACGCGAGGCAGTCCTGGATGCGTCTCGGAATTCTGCCTCTGAAGGGACGGGTGTGAGCCGTCCTTCGAGGGTTGGGAGACAGGACTTCATCGGAGGGCGGTTTCGGGGGTGTCTTCGGCGACGATGCGGAAGCCGACGTTGAAGACGCGTTGGAACTGGGGGTAGGGGAGGCGTGCGGCGGCGGTGGCGCGGAAGGGGCGGTCGCGCCAGGAGCCGCCGCGGGTGACGCGTTCGGTATGGGGTGGGGCGTCGGGGGCGTTACGGCCGTCGTCGTCGCGGTAGGGGTAGGGGCGGTAGGCGGAGCGGGTCCATTCGGCGGCATTGCCGTGGAGGTCGTGGAGGCCCCAGGGATTGGGGAGGTAGCGGCCGACGGGTTCGGTTACGAAGCCGCCGTCGTTGAAGCGGGCGTCCTGGGGGATCCAGTTGTCGTAGCGGTTGGGGTTGAGGAAGGCGGCTTTGGCGCGGTCCTGGACGTAGGGATCGCCGGCGAACTGGGCGAGCATGGCATCGCCGAGGTTGGCGTGGGGGGAGAAGTCGGCATGGAGCGGTCCGAACCAGAAGGGCTGATCCGAGCCGGCGCGGGCGGCCCATTCCCACTGGGCTTCGGTGGGGAGGTGGAGGGGGAGGCCGGTGCGATGGGAGAGCCACTGGGTGAAGGCGAGGGCATCGTTCCAGGAGACGCGGACGGCGGGTTGATCGGGGTGATCCTGGTCGTGGCCGGTGATGCCGAACTGGTAGCCGTGGCGATCTTCGGTACGGCTTTCGTGGGAGGGGTGGAAGGTACGGAACTGGCGGTTGCTGGTTTCGAAGCGGGCCATCCAGAAGGGGCGGACGGCGACGGCGGCACGGGGGCGTTCGTCGGGGTGCCCGTCGGGTGAACCCATGAGGAAGCGACCGCCGGGGATGCGGACGAGTTCGAGGGTGACATCCGGGGCGAGGGACAGGGTGCGGGAGCGGGTCAGGTGTTCGTGCTGGCGGGCGAGGGCGGTGTCGGGGGGGAACGGCCAGCCTTCGGGGGCGGGGTCGCAGGGGGGAGAGGGGGGTGCGGGATTGGGGGGGACGGGTTGGGCGGGGTAGGGCGGGGTGTCGGGGATGTGTTCGTAATCGGGGAAGGGACCCATGGGGACGAACTGGCGGCGGAGTTCGAGGGCGCGGCGGTTGGCGGCGGCGATCTGGTCGTGGCGGAGGGGACCGTAGCCGGTGGTGAACTCGGGGATTTCGCCCCAGGTGCCGAAGAACGGGGCATTGAGGTCATGCCAGGCGGCGAGGCGCTGGCGGGCCTCGGGTTCGAGGTGGACGCCGTGGTGTCCTTTACGGAGGAGCTGACCGAGTTCGGTGGTGGAGAAGTGGTAATCGAGGGGGGTGAACATGCGTCGGTCGCCTTCGATGCCGGGTCGGCGAAGGAATCGATGGAGTTCCCAGTAGCTGGTGGAGAACTGACCGCCGCCGGGCCAATGGCCGGGCATCTGGGAGGACCAGTCGGAGAGGGGACGTCCGCCGCGGAGGTCGGGGAATTCCTGGCCTGGGGCGAGGGGGTTGGGGGCGGGGCGACCGTCGTGACAGGAGACGCAGTGACGGTCGAGGACGGGTTGGACTTCGCGTTCGAAGGCGAAGCCGCGGGGTGGACCGAACCAGGGCTGGATGGGGGCTGGGGGATGAAGGAGGGCGAGGGTGGGGCGGCTGAGGGCGACGGACTGGGAATCCTCGTGGCAGCCGATGCAGGAGACGCGTTCGCCGGGCATGGCGACGAACCAGGAACGTTCGAGCTGGAGGGCCTGACCGTCGGCGTCGAGGGGTTGGAGGCAGACGGGGGTATTGGCGGGGAGGGTGAACCAGGCGGAGCCGTCGGGGTGGACGGGGACGGTACCGAGGATGCGTTTGATGTCCCAGGGGCCGTCGGCTCCGAGGGAACCGTAGAGGCCGCCGACGCCGCGGCGGCTGAAGTAGTATTCCACGACCCGGAGGTGGTGAACGGTGCCACGGGGGACGCCGTCGAGGCCGGTGCCGGCATGGACATCGGCGACGAAGGCGGTGGCCTGGTCGGTGTGGGGGTTGATGCGGTCTTCGAGGACCTGGGGTCGGGGCTGGGGTTTGAAGGGGGAGGGCCAGAGGAGGGCGGCGCCTTCCTCCTCGTGGATCAGGACGAGGTTGTCGAAGGCATCGACGAGGTAGAGTCCCCAGAGGGCATCCGGGCGGGGTTTGGCGGCGACGAGGTGGTAGCGGGGGTGGAGGGGGGCGGGCATGAGGAACTGGGGGAAGGGGAAGGTTTCGCGGATGAGGGCATCACGAACGACGGGATCGACGGGCTGACCGCGGCGCGGGAATTCATGGAGGACGCCGAGGGCGTCACGGCGGCCGACGGAGACATCGAGGAGGAGGAGGCGTCCGGCGCGGGGGACATCGTGATGACCTCCGGCGATGCCGACGACCTGGGTGACGGAGCCGGGGACGGGTTTGGCGTAGAAGAAGGAGCCTGGGAACCAGGAACCGCGGCCGCGGAACTCGCGCTGGTCGGTGCCATCGGGGTTCATGTGGAAGAGGAGGCGGGAATTGGCATGGGACTGATCGGTGTATTCCCAGCGCTGGTAGAGGACGCGACCGTTGGGGAGGAGGGTGGGGGACCAGTTGCTGTCCTGCTCGAAGGTGAGCTGGCGCATGGAGCCGGAGCTGGGATCGAAGAGGAAGAGGCAGGTCATGGCGTCGGAGCCGAAGAGGCAGGGGAGGCCCTGATAGGATGCGGTGGAGGCGAGGATGATGCGGTCGTCGGGGAGGTAGCAGGCATCGAAGTGGGCGACGTCTTCGCCGTGGTCCGGGGAGATCTGGGCGGGGGTGGAATCGCCGAGGCGCAGTTCCCAGAGGCGCCAGTTGTTCTGGCGCTGACCGTTGCGGGCGAAGAGGAGGCGGTTGGCGTCGAAATGGAGAACGGGGTCGATGAGGGTGTCGCCGTTGTCGGGTTGGAAGAGGGGGATGAGGCGGGGCCGGGTACGGAAGTCGGCGAGGAGGGCGAGGGTATCGCGGAATTCGCCGTGGCGGGGGAGGGTATCGGAGGTGGACCAGTTGGAGGTACCGACGCCGAGGTTGCCGCCTTCGGCCTGGCGTGGGTTGGCACGGGGGATTCGGTGGAGGACGAGGATCCGATCGAAGTCGAGGAGGGGATTCTCGAGGAGGGCGAGGCGGGCGAGGGTTTGCAGCGCGGGTTGGAGGGTGGCCTGGGGGGTGCCACCGGCGAGGGCGATCTCGAGCTGGCCGAGGCGTTGGAGGTGGGCGGGGCCGCCCGGGTAGGCGGGGCCGAAGGTACGGATGAGGTCCTCGATGGCGAGGCGCAGATTGGCGGGCTGGATGGTGGTGGGCTGGGGGCTGGGGGGCGCGGGTTGGGGGGTGGCCGGGAGGAGGGAGGGGGTGAAGAGGAGGAGGAGGAGAATCAGGGTGCCGGCGAGGGCGGGCGGGAACCTGGCGGGGGGCGGTGTCTTCATGGGCTGGGGGATGGGTCACCGAGGTTGAGGACGTCCTGGCGCATGCGTTGGAGGTCGGCGGGATCGAGGGTGAGGGAGCCGGCAGCGGCGTTGTCGAGGAGCTGGGCGGTGGTGCGGGCACCGACGAGGACGTGGGTGACGCCGGGTTGGGCGAGGGTCCAGGCGAGGACGAGCTGGGCGAGGGTGGCGTGGCAGCGTTCGGCGAGATCGGACCAGCGGGCGAGGAGATTGAGGATGCGTTGGCGGTTGGCGGGCAGGAACCAGGGGTTCCAGGATGCGTTGCTGCGGAACTCATCGGGGCGGAAGACGCGGTCCATGGAGACCTTGCCGGTGAGGAGGCCCTGTTCGAGGGACATGTAGGTGAGGGTGGCGAGGCCGTGTTGGGCGGCGAGGGGGAGGGATTCGGACTCGGCATCGCGGGCGAGCATGGAGTAGCGCAACTGATGGGAGACGAGGGCGGGTCCGGCGTGGCGCAGGTTTTCGATGAGTTCGGGGGGGGAGACATTGCAGACGCCGAGGGCACGGATCTTGCCGGCATCGCGAAGTTCGAGGAGGCAGGCGATGGTATCGGCGACGGGGGTGGCGTCGGGGGGAACGGAAGGCCAGTGGGTTTGGTAGAGATCGATGCAATCGACACCGAGGCGTTGGAGGCTTCGTTCGACTTCGAGGCGGATGGTGTCGGGGCGGAGGGATCGGCGGACGACGCGGCCGTCGAGTTCGGTGAAGAAGGAACCGCGGTCATCATCGGTCCACAGGCCGCACTTGGTGGCGAGGATGACCTGGTTGCGTCGGCCGCGGATGGCCTGGCCGACGATCTGTTCGGAGCGGCCCCAGCCGTAGGCGGGGGCGGTATCGATGAGGTTGATGCCGGCGTCGAGGGCGGCGTGGATGGTGCGGATGGATTCGGCGTCGTCCGGGTTGGGTCCCCAGGGTATGCCGCCGCCGGTGACCCAGGTGCCGAGGCCGATGACGGAGGCGTGGAGGGGGGAAGGTCCGAGGGGGCGGGTGTTCATGGGAGGGGATTGAGGGAACCGGGAGTGGGGGCGAGGGCATCGAGTTCGAGTTCGAAGCGGAGTTCATCCCGGCAGACCACGGCCTGGGTCATGACGAGCGGGGCGAGGGCGAGGCCGGCGCGGGCGAGCGCCTGATGGACGGCGGGGGCATCGGCGGCGTGGCGGAGGTAGGCGGTGGCGCGGGAGACGTCGGAGAAGTCGAGGCCGCGGGAGGCGAGGAGGGTCTGGAGGACATGGAGGGTGTGTTGGACCTGGGCACGGACATCGTCGAGGCCGAGGCTGGCTCCCCTGGCATCGATGCTGGCGGTGCCGGAGACGAGGATGCGGCGGAGATCGGGGGTGAGCATTTCGACGGCGCGGCTGAAGCTGCTGCCGTAGGCGGGGGCGGGGCACTGGAGGGGGGAGGGGATTTCGGCGATGCGGGCGTTGGGGTGGAGGGGTTGGGCGGCCCAGGCTTCGGCGACGAGCGGGGCGCCGGCGGGATTACGGGCGCCGATGCCGGTGCTGGCGGGGACGAGGGGGGGGCCGACGCGGCATTGCTGGAAGAAGTCGCGGCGGACGCGGTTGAAGGACGGGTACCAGGCGAGGATATCGTCGAGGAAGAGCCAGGTACGGGCCACCTGGGTGAAGTTGAGGCCGGCGGTCTGGAGGGCGGCCTGGAGGCGTTCGAAGGTGTGGCGGGCCTGGGTGGCGGTGGGGGCGGCGGGATCGGGGGGGATCACATTGCCGAGGAGGACGTGATCGAGGTGTCCGTCGGAGAAGGAGGCGCCCAGGATGTTTCCGGCGGCGAGGACGGGCGAGACGGCGGTGTCCGAGACAGCCATGGCATGGAGGCCGGCGAGGCCGGCCTGGGGGTGGGGCGGGCAGGGGAATCCTTCGAGCCAGGTCAGTGGGGCAGGCCAGTTGGGGGAGAGAGGCGGGAGATTGGACTGGAATCCAGGGAAGGCACGAAGGGGACCGAAGGCCTGGAGGCGGACGGGGATGGCGTCGAGGTCGTGGAGCCAGCGGGTCACCCGCCGGGCGAGGGCCTCCGGGGACTCCTGGGGGAGGGGGCAGAAAGTCAGGTGATGTTCGATGAGGGATTCGCGATGGACCACGACGTGGCGGAGTCCGGGCGATTCGGTGCGATGGAGGGGGGTGGGGGGACGTGTGCCGGGGGCGAGGGAGGTCATGGGGCGGGCGGGGTGGAGTGGGATGGGTTCAGAGCGAGCGAAGGAACTCGACGAGATCGTCGATTTGGTCGGGGGTGAGGTGGGACGTGACGCCGTGACGATCGCCGGGGTTGTGGAGGGTCAGCATATCCTTGAGGGAGGCGGAGCGGCCGTCATGGAGGTAGGGGGCGGTGCGCCAGATCTCGATGAGGGTGGGGGTGTCGAACCGGGTGGCGGGGAGATCGCGCGGGCCTGCCGTTCCGACGTCGTGGAACTGGAGGTCGGTGTAGTAGGGGCCCCGATGGCAGTGGGCGCAGCCGACGTCGGGATTCAGGAACACGGCGCGACCGCGTTGGGCGGCGGGGGAGAGCTGGCCGTCGAGGAGGGCGGGACTGGGAACAGGCTGGAGGGATTTGAGGTAGGCGTCGATGGCCTCGGCGACCTGGGGGGGGTGGGTGAGGAAGAAGCTGAAGCGGATGCCGGCGCGGACGGCGACGTAGGCATCGGCGCGGACGCCGAGGGCCATGGCCGGGGGGGTGGCGTGGGAGAGGAGGAGGCTCTTGGAGTTCTTGGGATTTCCGATGCCGTCGTTGAGGAGATCCCAGTTGAAGCCGTCCACGCGGGCGTCGGAGGAATGGCAACTGGTGCAGCTTTGCCAGCCTTGGAAGCAGAGGGTGGCGTCGTTGAAGAGTTGTTCGCCGAGGCGGACCGGGTCGGGAGGGGGCGATTGGGCGAGGGGGATTGTTTCGGGCGGGGCGCTGGGGCGGGCCAGGTCGAGGGTGGTAAGGGAATCGGCGAAGTAGTTGGCGATCCAGGCGCGGGAACCGTGGAGGACGAGGGCGCGAGCGCCCTGATGGGCGGGATCGAGCCGGAGACGTTGGCGGAGGCCGACGAGGAAGGAGAGGTCGTTGGGGACATCGGCGGCGGACCGGGAGGCGCGGGCGGGGTCCGGGTTGCGGGAGGGATCGGGAGCGGGGGGCAGGGAATGAAGGCGGGCGAGGAGGGAGGGAACATCGAGGACGCTGAGTTCGTGGGTTCCGGCGTGGGTGATGGCGAGGGAACGTCCGTCGGCCGACCAGGCGAGGGCCCATGGGTTGGCGGCGCCGGCGTCGATATTGTCGAGCAGGAAGGAGTTGACCGGCTGAAGGGAGGCGACATCGACGAGGGTGGCGGCGCTGGTGTTGATCCAGCCGCGTTCGACCTGGGTGGTGGGCAGGTGGAAGCGGGAGATCTGATGGACCACGACGACATGGCGGCCATCGGGTGAGACGCGGACGTCGCGGACCAGACCGCTGCCGTTGGGGAGGCGGAGGTCGCGAATGACGCGGCCGAGGGCGGTATCGATGACCGAGAGGCTGGCGGCGACGACATCGGCATCGGCGGGACCGGCGGGGAGGTGATTGGCGACGAAGAGGAGACGTCCGTCCGGGGTGAGTGCGGCGGAGACCGGTTCCCGGGGGACCTGGACCCGGCGGGAGATCGACTGGGTGGGAAGATCGACGAAGGCGATTTCGTCGTTGAAGCGATGGCAGAGGTAGAGCGTGCGACCGTCGGGGCTGAGCACCGGGGACATGGCGGTGTGGCCGACGGGGATGCGGGCGGTGATTTCGGCGCGGCGGGTGTCGATGAGGACGAGGACGCTCTGTGGGGCGGCGGCGGCGACGTAGAGTGTCTGCTGGTCCGGGGAGAGGACGAGTCCGAGGGGTGCGCCGGGGACGGAGACGGATTGGGAGACGGAGCGGGAGCCGGTTTGGAAGAAGGCGACGCTGGCGGCGGTGGCGCAGCCGACGTAGAGGGTCCGTCCGTCGGCGGTCACGGCGAGGGACGATGGGGAGAGCCAGTCGGGCGAGGGGGAAGGGGTGGCGGAACCGGGCGGCAGGACGATCAGGGAGGCGGCGGCGAGCGCGGCGGCGAGGAGGTGTCGGGAGCGCGGGCGAATCTCACGCCGGGGCGTCCGGATCGCAGAATGCCCGTGGGGCCCTGACAGGCGGCGGCCGGTGTCTTCCATGAGTTGGAAGCCTAAAGTCCGGCAAGGGTCCGTCCATCGGCCTGTGGCGAAATGCCCTGGGTTGGGTGCGAGGATCGCCGGTCCTTGGCGACCGGTCTGCAAGGGGCGGGGCCGGGGTGCGGGCGAAGGGCGGGAGATGCCGGCGGCGTTTCCGGGGACTACGGTTGGGTGGGGCGGTCGTCCTGGAGCACGGTGGCGGCGCGGATGGTATTGCCCTCGAGGGTGACGCGCCCGGCGTTTCTGCCGATGCGGATGCCGATTTTCTGGCGACCGCTGCCGGAGTCCTCGATGGTATTGCGGCGGATGACGGTGTCGTGGGTGACGCCATCGATGAAGAGTCCCCAGCCTTCGTTATCGCGGACGAGGTTTTCCTCGAAGGTGATCCGGTGGGCGGCCATGGGTTCGGTTTCGGCGCGCCAATAGACGCCGCCGCGGTGATTGCCGAGGATGGTGTTTCCGCGGACGAGGTTGTCGGTGTCCTTGTGACCGATGGAGATTCCGTAGCCGCGGTTGTTTTCGAGCCAGTTACCCTCGGCGACACCTCCGCGGACACGCCAGCAGAAGAAGAGACCGTCGTCGCCGTTGTCCACGGCACGGCAGTGGGTGACGGAGGGCCGCTGGGAGCCGCTGCCGGGGTGGAGGCCGAGTCCGGCGCAGCGTTCGATGACACAGCGATCGACGGTGACGTCGTTGGACTGCTGGAAGCTGATGCCGTCGCCGTTGTAATCCCGCACGACGCACTGGCTGATGACGCAATGGTCGCCGCGGTAGAGGAAGATGCCGGCGGCGCGGCAGCCATCGACGAGGGTGGGATTTTCGGTGCGGTTGCCATCGACGGTGAGGAGTTCGACGCGCGCGTCCTGGATATGGTAGCCGCTGATGACGGGGAAGACGGTGGCGGCGAAGGCATCATCGTGGACCATGATGTCGGCGTTCATGGGCCGGGTGAGAGTGAAGTAGTTGCCGTGGGCATTGAGGAGGGTGGCACAGACGCCGTGGAAATAGCGTTGGGACTTGGAGGCGACATAGACGCCGCGACCGATGGCGAAGCCGTTGGTATGGGTCAGGGTGATGGCGGCCTCGCCGAAGTCGGAGTCGGCGGCGAGGGGGGAGCGGTATTCGCGGTCTTTCCTGAGGATGGTGAGTTCGCCGGCGCCGCGCACGGTGACGCGGCTGCGCAGGTGGAGGGAATCGCGCATGAGGAACTCACCGGGACCGATTTCGACGAGGCCGCCGCCGAGGTTGCCGACGTAATCGACGGCGGCCTGAAGGGCCCGGTTGTCGTGGCCGACGATATCGGCATTGCGATGGCCGACGGTGACGCGGACGGCGGGGCGGGCATGGAGTTCGTTTTCGGGATACTGGCGTCCGGCCTGATCGGCGTGGGAGTGGGTGGTGAAGGCGGCGAACAGGACGGCGGCAATCAGGGGGGCGAAGGCATTCATGGAGGCGGGGGCGTGGCGGGGGCCACTGTGCCCGGCTCAATGGGGCTGATCAAGGCACTCGCGGATGAGGGTGACCAGGGCGGAGGGCTGATAGGGTTTCGGGAGGAACCGCATGCCCGGGTTGCCGATGCCGTCCGGGTGAACCAGGTCGAGGCTGTAGCCGCTGGAGATGACGCAGCGGAGCCGGGGTTTGAGCTGGCGCAGTTCCTTGACGATGTCGAGTCCGGTCATGCCGCCGGGCATGACCATGTCGGTGAAGACCAGGTCGAAGGCGCCGGCGTGGAGATCCCAATGTCGGACGGCATCGGGACCGTCGTCGGCCTCCACGACGCGGTAACCGTATCGGCGCAGGGTCATTGCGAGGAGGGAGCGAAGGGCCTCGTCATCCTCGACCAGGAGGATGCGTTCGCCGCGGCCGCGGACGACTCCGGCAGGTTCGGGGGCGGGGGTTTCGCGGGGGGCGGAGATCTCCGGCAGGAAGACGCGGAAGGTGGTGCCGTCTCCGGGCTGGCTTTGGACCTCGATCCATCCGTGGTGTTGTTTGACGATGCCATAGACGGTGGCGAGTCCGAGGCCGGTGCCCTTGCCGGGTTCCTTGGTGGTGAAGAAGGGTTCAAAGATCCGCCTGAGGGTGGCGGCGTCCATGCCGGTGCCGGCATCGGAGACGGTCAGGCGGATGAAGGAACCGGGGCGGGCGTCCTCATGGGAACCGGTCTGCTGGTGGGTCAGCGGGATGCGATCGGCCAGGAGGGTGATTCCGCCGCCGGCGGGCATGGCATCGCGGGCATTGACGCAGAGGTTCATGACGATCTGCTCGAGCATTCCGGAGTCGCCCTCGACCCACACCGGAACGTCAGCCGGGGTCCAGTGGATTTGGATATGTTCGCCGAGCACGCGGCGGAGCAGGTCGAGCATGCTGGCGACGACCTTGTTGAGGTCGAGGGGTCTGGTCTGCATGTGCTGACGCCGACCGAAGAGCAGGAGTTGGCGGGTGAGGCTGGCGGCCCGTTCGGCGCCGCGTTCGAGTTCCCTGAGGAAGGGTTGGGCGGCGGAGGGGACGGTGGCGGCGGAGCGGAGCATGGAGAGGTTCATCATGGTGGCCGCGAGGATGTTGTTGAAGTCATGGGCGACTCCGCCGGCCAACTGACCGATGGCCTCCATTTTCTGGGCCTGGAGCAACTGCGCCTGGAGTTGTCTGCGGCCGGTGATGTCCTCGAGGCAGACGAGGACGTGGGACTTTCCTTCGAGCGGGATGAGGGTGGTTGAAGCGGCCACGTCGATGGAGGACCAGACGCCGTCACGGCGGTACCAGAGCGGGCCTTCGATCTGGCGGCAGGGACGGCCGGTGGAGCAGGTGTCGATGAGGGCCTCGCGGAGGGGGCAGCGTTCGCACTGGGGGCCTGCGCCGCAGCCCTCCTCCCGGCGGAGGGCGTTGTAGCAGCCGAGGTGAGCTGCGATGGAGGAATGGACGTTGCGGGTGCCCGGGTCGGAGTTGGCGCGACCGATCAGGGCGGCCATGGCGCGATTCATCCGTTCGATCTGCCGATGTTCATTGACCAGGCACATCATGATCGGTGCGTTGTCGTAGATGGCCTCCAGTTCCACCTCACTGCGGCGCAGGGCCTCCTCGGCGTCGCGCTGTTGGGTGAAATCGACTGCGGAGGTGAGGCAGAGCGGGGTGGCCGAGGGTTGGGCGTGCATCGGCTGGGAATGGAGCCGGACCCAGCGCAACTCGCCATCGGGACGCTGGAGGCGGCACTCGCCGACCGTGGGGCGGGCGTCACCGAAGACCTGGTTCAGGTGCTGGTGAAAGGCCTCGCGGTGGGAGTCGGCGACGCAGGGAAAGAACGGCCGGCCTTTGAGGCGGTTGCGGGGCACGCCCACCAGTTCGGCGGCGGCGAGGTTGAGGTCGAGCAGTTGATGTTTGGGATCGAGGACGAGGTAGGGGAGCGGGGCGAGGTCGAAGAGGGTGAAGTACTGGTTGCGGCTGGCTTCGAGGTCCTGCTGGGCGCGACGCAGTTCCTGGTTCTGCATTTCCAGCTCCGTCTGGTGCACGCGCAGTTCGTGGAGAATGGCGGAAACGTCCTCCCTGTTGACGGAGGGCTTCGTGGGTGTCAGTCGCGCCTCGGCCTGCTCCCGCAGGGAAGGAGCCTGGGTTTTTTCAGGGCGCTTTCGTGGGCTTGGCATGGGGCTTTCTGCGGAGGGGTTGGGGGAGGGGGCAGGCGGAGGTGGAGCAGGAGCCGGGGAGTTGCTTGGAGGAGCAATGGCAGAACGACTCGATGATGCCGGTGGTCAGCCCATCGGCATTCCTGGCCGGGGAGGTGACGATGCCCACATGAACGATTCCGTGGTCCCGGGAGAGGCGTCGGGCGGGCTGGCAGGGGAGTTCCTCGCCGCCGAGGACCCGGGCATGGAGGGCGCGCTGTTCCGCCCTGGCGTCCGGGGGTGTGAAATCGGTGATGTTGCGGCCCTCTGCATGGTCGGCGGTCCATCCGAGCAATCGGTCGGCACCGCTGTTCCAGACCACGACGCGCCCGTTCCGATCGCAGCCGACGACGGCATGGCGGGTGGATTGGAACCACAGGGCCATCTGTTCCATGCGTGCCTCCTGCTCCTTGCGCCGGGTGATTTCGACGTGGGCGATGACCAGGCCGTTGTTGCCGGGGAGGCGGCTGGCATGCACGAGGAACCAGCGGGTTGAGCCGCCGGTGTGGCAGGGATACTCGGTTTCGAAGTGAGCGTTCCCGTCGCGCAGCAGGGATTCGAGTCCTTCCAGGCACCGTCGGGCGGCCGGGTCGCGATCCTGCGCGGCGCGGCAGACCTCGAAGTAGTTGCTCCCCACATCGCCTGTTCCCGGGAGGTTTTCACCGGACTGGGCGAACCGTCGCCAGGCCTGGTTCACGAGGAGGATCCGTCCCAGATCGTCCACCACGGCGACATGAGCGGGCATGGCATCGACGACTCCCTGGACGAGGGCCTCCTTCCGCCTGTTTTCGGTGAGGTCGATGACGGTGAGCACGAGTCCGCTGATGGCGTTGGTTTCGGTTCGGTAGGGTGCGAGGCGGACCAGGAGGGTGCGTCCGCCCTGTTCGGAGACGAGGTGTTCGAGCGTCTGGCACTCGCGTGAGACCTGCCGGGCGAGATCGATGATTTCGGGGGACTGGAGTTCGCGGCTGAGGACTTCGAGGGGGGCGCCGATGTCGCCGGAGGTAAGATGGGTGAGGGACTGCAGCGCCGTGGACATGCGGCGGATGCGGAGGTCGGGGTCCACGAGCATGGTGCCGACGCGGGTGGAGGCGAGGAGGTTGTTGATGTCGTTGCCGAGTGCGGTGAGTTCCTCGATGCGGTTTTGGTTTTCGGTGTTGACGGTATGGAGTTCCTCGTTGACGGACTGGAGTTCCTCGTTGGTGCTTTGGAGTTCCTCATTGGCGGCGAGGAGTTCCTCATTGGCGGCTTGGAGTTCCTCGTTGGAGGTTTCGAGTTCCTCGATGGTCGCCTGGAGGGTTTCCTTGCTGTACACGAGTTCCTGTTCGAGGTCCTTGATGCGCTGCCGGGCGGTGTGGTCGGCCTTGAACTCCTTGAGGACGCGTGGGGTTGCCGGGCTGGAGTCCTTGGGTTCGATGAAGATCAGGCGGATGCCGGAGGCGGCGCGGTTTTCGGGATGGACGGGTTTCACGCGCAGGCGGACGGACCTGACCTTCCGTCCCTGGTGAAACCGGACGTTGTCGATGGCATGGGCGCGACCATCGCGATTCACGCGATGGAGCATGGTGGCGAGGGTGACGGAGAGGTTGTGGCTGGTGAGTTTGAGAATGTTTCGGGTGAAGGCTCCGGGGGGGGCGTGGAGGTAGTCGCCGGCCTTGCCGAGCACATGAGTGATCTCGTTGTTGTCATCGACCACGATGCAGGCGGGACCGTAGTCGGTGAGGATCTGCTGATAGACGGTTTCGAGGAGACGGAGGTCGGCGGCGGGCTGGTGGCGGGCGAGGCGGATGGGATCGGGTTGCCAGGAGCGTTCGGGGACGGGGGACTGGGCGGAGCCGGCGTGCACATAGGCACCGGGGCGGGTCTGGTAGAGTTTGTGGCGGGTATTGAGGGTATTGAACTTTTCGGTGTGGTCGCCGATGGTTTCGCTGCTTCCGAGGAAGAGAATGCCGCCGGGTTTGAGGGCGAAGTGGAAGACATTGACCACCCGGGACTGGAGGGCGGACTGGAAGTAGATGAGGACATTGCGGCAACTGACGAAGTCGAGTTTGGTGAAGGGGGGATCCTTGAGGAGATCGTGTTTGGCGAAGACGACCATCTGGCGGAGGGCGGGGCTGACCTGCCAGCCGTCGGCCTTCCGGGTGAAGAAGCGTTTGAGTTTGTCGGGTGGGACATCGGCGACCTCGCTTTCGGAGTAGAGGCCGTGGCTGGCGATTTCGATGGCGTTCTTGGAAATGTCCGTCGCGAAGATTTTGACCGGCCAGATTCTTCCCTGGCGGCGCATTTCGTCGGCGAACAACATGGCGAGGGAGTAGGCCTCCTCGCCGGTGGAGCAACTGGCGACCCAGATGCGGAGGGTCTCGTTGGCCGGGGCGCGTTGGCAGAGGTCGGGGATGACGTCCTTTTCGAGGTGCTCGAAGGCCTCGCGGTCCCGGAAGAAGCGGGTGACACAGATGAGGAGTTCCTGAAAGAGGAGGCCGGCCTCGCGGGGGGAGCTGTGGAGGTACTGGAAGTATTCGTCGAGGCTGTGGAGTTGATTGATGCTGATGCGGCGTTCGATGCGGCGGTCGATGGTGGAGGGTTTGTAGAAGGAGAAGTCCACGCCGCACTGATCCCGCAGGAGGGCGAAGATCTTGTGCATCAGGGTATCGGTGGACGTCTGGTTGCGCATCAGCGTCTGCCGATTGGCGACGAAGGGATGCTGGAGATAGGTGAGGAGCTGGCGGGGCATTTCCTCGGGGGGCAGGATGGAGTCGGCGAGGCCGGTGCCGATGGCGCTTCGGGGCATACCGTCGAACTGGGCGGTGGCCTCGCTTTGGACCATGACCATGCCGCCGGCGTCCTTGATGGCGCGGATGCCCATGGTGCCATCGCTGCCGGTGCCACTGAGGACGATGCCGATGGCCTGGTGCTGTTTTTCCTCGGCAAGGGAACGGAAGAAGACATCGATGGGGAGGTTGACACCGCGGGTGAGGTCCGGGTCGACCAGGAGGAGCCGGCCTTGAAAGATCTTGAGATTCTTCTTGGGCGGGATGAGGTAGATGTGGTTGGGCTTGACCTCGATGCCATCCTCCGCGCGCAGGACGGGGATGACGGTGCGTTTGGAGAGCAGTTCCACCATGAAGCTCTTGTAGTCCGGGGAGAGGTGCTGGACGACGACGAAGGAGAGGTCGCTATCCGCGGGCATGTTGACGAAGAGTTTGCCGAGGGCTTCGAGTCCGCCGGCGGAGGCGCCGACGCCGACGATGAAATGGGGGGCGGGCGGGGAGGGAAGGCTGGAGCGGGATGCGGCGCCGGTTTTGGCCCGATGGCGGGGGGTGCCGGAGGGGGGCTTGGATTTCTTCATGGGGCCTGGATGCTGGCGGTGCTGGGGATGCGAACGGGGATGGCGAAAGGGATGGCGGCTCTCCTTGGTCTGGCGCTGGAAAGAGGAGACTCTTTGGAGGGCCAGTAGCGAATGACCTTGTGAATACCTGCGGACGGAGGGGCGATCTGGCCGTTTCTTGGGATTCCCTTGCCATTGCTTGGTTGGCGGCAACGGCGGTGCATCCCCAAGTTGTCGGTACCGAGCCAGCGACTCGGAGGGACGAGTTCCGCGAGTCCTCAACCCAACGCTCCACACCGTTGCGGCCTCGTGGAACTCGGCCCTCCGAAGCGACGCTTCGCGAAGTTCGCACCTCTACCGACAACTCCGGGATGCACTGCGGCAACGGGCGGGGGATTTCGCCGGCTTGCCAGGGGCGGGTGCGGGAGTTCAGTCTGCGGCCTTCCACAGCGGGTCCGCGACGATCGTGGACCGGGACCCCGGATGACCATGCAACTGACACGACGCTCCTTTCTTCGAACCACCGCCCTGACGGCCGCGACCCTGCCGGCGCTGCGATTGGTGGGTGCGGATTCGCCGACCCGCCGTTACCGGACGGCCCTGATCGGGACGGGATGGTGGGGGAACAACATACTGGGCGAGGCGATGGCATCGGGGGCCTGCCGGGTGGTGGGGCTGTGCGACGTGGACACGCGGCTGCTGAATCCGACGATGGAGCGGGTGCGGCGGGAGACGAGCGACGATCCGAAGGCCTATCGGGACTACCGGGAGATGCTGGAGCGGGAGAAGCCGGAGATTGTGATTGTGGCGACGCCGGACCACTGGCATCCGCTGCAAACCATCGCCGCGGTGGAGGCGGGGGCGCATGTGTTCGTCGAGAAGCCGATCGGGCACACCATTCTGGAGGGGCGGGCCATGGTGAACGCGGCGCGGCGGCACGACCGGGTGGTGCAGGTCGGCACGCACCGGCGGGTGTCGCCGCACAACGTGTCGGGACGGGAGTTCCTTCGATCGGGGAAGGCGGGGAAGATCGGGATGGTGCGGGCGTTTGTGCATTATGGCGGGGGGCCGGAGCGTCCGCTGGCGAACTCCGAGCCGCCGAAGGAACTGGATTGGGACTTGTGGTGCGGACCGGCGCCGTTGCGGCACTACAACGGGCCGACGGGAGATCTCTCGAATCCCTGGCGGGGGGGGATCCATCCGCGCGGGTTCCGCAATTACCTCGACTATGCCAATGGCACGCTGGGGGACTGGGGCATCCACTGGATGGACCAGGTGTTGTGGATCCTGGAGGAGAAGTGGCCGCGACGGATCGCCTCGTCGGGGGGCCGGCCGATCAAGGGACCGGCGGTGTACAATGCGGCCGAACAGAGCAGCGACGCGCCCGATCACCAGGTTGCGGTATTCGATTTCGAGTCCTTCACGCTGTCCTGGGAGCACCGTCAGTTTGCGGGCAACAACGCGGAGAAGGGGGAGAACGTCGGCTGCTATTTCTACGGGACGGAAGGGACGTTCCACATGGGGTGGATTGGCGGGTGGAAGTTCTATCCGTCGGACAGCCGCAAGCCCGTCATCGAGGAGCCGGCCCAGTTGCACACGCCGGACCAGCAGAACATCCGGGAGTTGTGGGCGGATCTGCTCGAGGCCATCCGCACCGGGGGGCGGCCGGTGAGCGACATCGAGGCGTGCCATTACTCCACGAACGTCTCGCTGCTGGGGATGCTCGCCCTGAAGCTGGGTCGGAGCATCGAGTGGGACGGCGCGCGGGAGCGGGTGGTTGGGGACCGGGAGGCGAACCGGTTGCTGCGCCGGGACTACCGGGGTCCATGGCGGTACCCGAGGGCTTGAGAGCCTGTCTGAAAACTGGAAGAGGCCCTGCGACGAGGGGTTTTGGTCCCGCAGCGGCCGGACGGCGAGGCCGGCCGGGGGAGGCGTCAGGGCGGAGGCGGTGAGGTGTCGTCGCGTGGCGGAGGCGTCCGGGTGAAGGTGTCGAAGGCGGCGCGGACACCGGCGACGAGGGCGGCCACGCGGGTGTCGAGGGGGTAGTCCGAGGGCGCTTCGAGGGTGTAGCTGAGGCGGGTCTTGTTCTGGAGGAGATAGAAGGCCTCGGGCCATTCGGGGCGCATGGCCGGGTCGAGGGTGGGCCGGATGATCCCTTGATGGGCGTCGCGCCCATCGATGACCGGCGAGAGGTCGATGGGACAGACGGGTCGGACGGCCTCGACCATGGCGGGGGCGAGGGAGGGTTGGTTGGCGGAATTGACCTCGTACACGTAGAAGCCGGCGGCCTCCCAGTCTTCGTGGAGGCAGAGGGCGAGGTCGAAGAGGGGCTGGCGACGAAGCCACTCGATGTGGGCGCGCACCTCGGGGGCATGGGCTTCGCGGTAGTCGCGGTTCAGGTCGATGCCGGCGGCGGATTCCCGGGTGTTGAGGGCCAGACCGGTGGGGTTGAGGCAGGGACAGCACCAGCCCCAGGCATCCTCGGGAAAGATGGCCTGGCGGAGCAGTTCCAGGACGGCGAGCGGACCGGCGGGTTCGTCGCCGTGGATCCCGGCGGAGAAGTAGAGCCGGGGGGCGCAGAGGCCTGCATGGCGCGGGGCGCGGGTGAGGACGGGAAGTTCCGTCCCGGAATCCGTGGTGAGGGAGCCGAGGGTCCAGCCGTTGCGGACGGCCTCGGTGCGGAGTTCCGCGAGAATCCGCGGCACGTCGAGGGTATCGCCCAGGTAGCGCCTGTGATTGCGTCCCAGCCGTTGCATGGGGTGGAGGGTGGGGGGTGAGACCTGAAACCGGAAACCTGAAACCTGAAACCTGAAACCGGAAGGGTGAGGACCTTATCGGGGTTGGGATTGTGTGGGGCGGTTGGGGCGGGCAAGATTCCGGGCCCCTTGCCGGGGGGCTTTACGATGACCGAACCCGCCATCACTCCGGAGCTGGTTGCCCGTCACCAGATCACGCCGGACGAATACGCGCGCATTCAGGGGATCCTGGGGCGTGAGCCGAGTTACACCGAGCTGGGGATTTTCTCGGTGATGTGGAGCGAGCACTGCTCGTACAAGAACACGCGGCCGCTGCTGCGGACCTTTCCGACGCGGTCGGCGCGGATCCTGGTGGGGGCGGGGGAGGAGAACGCGGGGATCGTGGACGTTGGGGACGGTCTGGCCATCGCCTTCAAGATCGAGTCGCACAATCACCCGAGCGCGGTGGAACCGTTCCAGGGGGCGGCCACGGGGGTGGGGGGCATCATCCGGGACATCTTCACGATGGGGGCGCGTCCGGTGGCGGCGCTGAACTCGTTGCGGTTCGGGGAACTGAGCCGTCCGGAAGTGCGGCGGTTGTTTGCCGGGGTCGTGGGCGGGATCGCGCATTACGGGAATTGTTTCGGAATCCCGACGGTGGCCGGGGAGGTCTGTTTCGATCCAAGTTATGAGGGCAATCCGCTGGTGAACGCTTTTTGCCTGGGGGTGCTGCGGCATGACCAGATCACCCGGGGGGCGGCGCGGGGGATTGGAAACCCGGTGTTCTATGTCGGGCCGGCCACCGGACGTGACGGGCTGGCGGGGGCGGCGTTTGCGTCGCAGGACCTGACGGAGGAGAGCGCGGAGAAGCAGCGCGGGGCGGTGCAGGTGGGGGATCCCTTCATGGAGAAGCTGGTGTGCGAGGCGTGCCTCGAACTGCTGGCAACGGGGGCGGTGGCGGGTATGCAGGACATGGGGGCGGCGGGGCTGACCTGTTCCACGTGCGAGACAGCGGCGCGGGCGGGGACGGGCATCGAGATCGAACTCGACCGGGTGCCGCAGCGGGCGCCGAACATGACGCCTTACGAGATCATGCTCAGCGAGTCGCAGGAACGGATGCTGGTGGTGGTCCAGCGGGGACGGGAGGAGGAGGTGAAGCGGGTGTTCGACAAGTGGGATCTTCCGTGGTCGGAGATCGGGACGGTGACGGACACGGGGCGGATGGTGGTGAAGCACGGCGGCCGGGTGATAGCGGATCTGCCGGCGGCGGCGCTGGCCGACGAGGCGCCGGTGTACGAACGCGAGGCGCGGGAGCCGGCGTATCTCGAAGGGGTCCGGGCCTTCCGGCTGGAGGGGCTGGCCGACACCACGGATCCGATGGCGGATCTGCGATCCCTGCTGGCGTGGCCGACCCTGGCCTCGAAGAACTGGGTGTACCGGCAGTACGACCACATGGTGCGGAACGGGACGGTGGTGTGCCCGGGGAGCGACGCGGCGGTGATCCGGATCAAGGGCGACTCGGTGCCCGGCGGGGCCGAGCGGGGGGCGGCGCCGGTGGCCGAAAAGCTGGTGGCGTTCACGGTGGATGGGAACGGGACCTACGTGTACCTCGATCCCTATGAAGGCGGGAAGATCGCGGTGACGGAGGCGGCGCGGAACCTGGCGTGTTCCGGGGCGGTGCCACTGGGTGCGACCGACAACCTGAACTACGGGAATCCACACAACCCGGAGATTTTCTGGCAATTACGGGAGAGCGTGCGGGGACTGGCGGACGCCTGCCGGGCCTTCCAGGCACCCGTCACGGGCGGGAACGTGAGCCTGTACAACCAGCGCGGCGCGCTGGGGGCGATCGATCCCACGCCCACGGTGGCGATGGTGGGATTGATCGAGCGACCGGAGCACGTGACGACGCAGTGGTTCAAGGAAGAGGGGGACGCGATCGTGCTGCTGGGGGCGGTGGTGGATGAAGACGATCCGCTTCAGGGACTGGGGGGCAGCGCTTACCTGCAGGTGCGGCACGGGAGGAAGACCGGGTTGCCACCGCGCTGCGACCTCGACGTGGCGCGCACGTTGCACACGGCGCTGGTGGGGTTGATCCGGACAGGGACCGTGAGGAGCGCGCACGATTGCAGCGAGGGGGGGCTGGCGGTGGCGCTGGCGGAGGCGTGCTTCAGCCGGTACGACGCGCGGCACACGCCGGTGTTTCTGGGGGCCACGGTGGACCTGACGGGGCTGGAGGGCGGGATGGGGGGCGAGGGGGCGGATCGGGCTTATCCGACCGATCCGACGGATCCGACCGATGCAGGGCATGAAATAGGTCCATCCCCGGTGGCCGGGTCCAGGGTTCGCCTGGACGCGCTGTTGTTCGGGGAGACGCAGTCGCGGGTGGTGGTGAGCTGCCGGGCGGTGGATGCGGGCGGGTTGATGGAGCGGGCCCGGTTGCTTGGCGTGCCTGCGGTCCGGATCGGGACGGTGGGTGGGGACCGGTTGGCGATCCGGACGACCGCGGGGGAAGTCTCAGCGCCGGTGGCGGAGTTGCACGACGGGTGGTGGAACGCCATCGCCCGGGCCATGGCATGACGGGAGGGATCAGCCGTCCAGCGTGGTGCGGAGGAATCTGCGCCAGGCGGGTTCGGTGGTGTCATGGGTGGCGAGCAGGGCAAGGATCAGGCGGTCATCGATGCCGCCGATCTCGACAGCCCAGCGGGAGCGTTGGCAGCAGGCGCACTGGTCCATCCAGAGCCAGGCGGAGCCGATGAGGTGGGGCAGAAGTTCGAGTCCGGAGGCACCGCCAAAGAGGCGGAGGCGCCAGGGCAGTTTGCGGCTGGCGTGCGGAGACGGCGGGAGGGGGGAAGCGGGGCGCGGTTCGGCGACGATCCGTTCGGGGATCCAGGCCGTCCCGCAGATCAGCGGTTCGCTGTAGAGCATGGTGCGCAGCGGTTGGGCGTGGGAAACCGCGGCTGCGAGGAGGTCGAGAGTCTGGACGAGGGACAGGCGGCGGATGCGGGGCGAGCGGGCAGCCCAGCGGGATTGGAGCCAGGGGATGCGCTGATGGACACAGGCGTGACGTTCTGCGGCACGGGCATGGTTTGGCGGGAACCACGGACGCGTTCGATCCGGGGGCAACTGGTGACGTTCGATGAAGGCCAGGAGGCGGTCGCTGCCCGGGCCGGGCGGGACGATGATCCGATGAAATACGGCGCCGGGCGTGTTCTGGACGGCGAGGAGGTGTCTGACTCCGGTGGCGTCGATTTCACGGAGCGCCCACAGGCGTGCGAACTCGGCGAGGTTCGGGGCATAGGGCCAGGTGCGGGACGCCGGCAGGACCGGCCAGTCGGTATGGTCGAAGCGCGGTGCGTCGCCGCACCAGCCCAGCGTGGCGCCTGAAACATGGGTGACAAACGTGAGGTCTCCCAGGGCGGCGAGGAGGTCGAACCAGGCGGAGGGCCCGGCATGGAGGGCCACTCGAATGGATCCATCGGGATCCAGGTTCCGGCATTCAGGGGCAACGGCGTCGGTCCAGGCGGCCAGTGAGGCCGGGTCCGGGTCTTCGTGGCACGGTGATGAGGGAAGGTGCCGGAGCGCGGAGGGAGCGGGTGCAGACAGCGACATGACACCGCCACCGTACGGGGTGGTCTGGCGGAGGGCTTTCGGTGGATTGACGCATTGTTGCGTCATCCTGTCCGCGCGAGGAGACCGAATCGTGTGGGCCATCATCAGGAGGGCTGGTCGGTGGTCCCGGGCCGAAGGAACAGGAATTCGTTCAGGCGTCCCCCCAAGGTGGACGACGCCTGTGGAAATGGCCGTAAACTTCGTGCATATGCACGAAGTTTACGGCCATTTGAGGGTGTGAACGGGAGATGGCAGGGGGGTCAGGGCCGGTCCGGGGGGGTGGCCTGGCGGGCGGCGTCGTACACCGCCTGGATGGGGACGCCCGCCTGTTCGGCGCGTTCGCGGCAGGATTCGAATTCGGGAGAGGCCTGGATGCGGCGGGATCCGAGGCGGCCGAGTTTGACCGAGACGGGTCCGAAGGGCGTGGGGACGGTGATGACTTCGCGGGCGAGTTTGCGTCGCGTGGCCTCGGTGCGGCGGACGCCGAAGGCGGTGGTCTCGGTCAGGAGGAGTTCGGTCAGGCGTTCGGCCAGGGCGGGGGGAGCGAGGAGGGTGAGGAGGGTGCCGGGCCGGTGCTTCTTCATCTGGACCGGGGTGTGGAAGACATCGAGGGCGCCAAGGGCGAAGGCACGTTCGGCGACGTGGCCAAGGATCTCGGGGCTGAGGTCGTCGAGGTTGGTTTCGAGGACCATCACCGTGTCGGTCTCCGCCTCCGAGCCGGCCGGAGTGGCGGGTGCGGCGGTTGTGGCGGTTCCGAGGACAGCACGGACGAGGTTGGGACGGGATTGAAGGGTGCGGGTGCCGAGGCCGTAGCCGACCCGGGACGGGACGAATCCGGCGAGCGGGCCGAAGGCGGTGACGAATTCGGCAAGGAGGGCGGCGCCGGTGGGGGTGACGAGTTCGTGAGGTTCCTCGCACTGGGTTACGGCGACCCCGCGGGCGGCGAAAATTTCGAGGGTGGCGGGGACGGGAATGGGCATGCGGCCATGGGCGCACCGGACCCAGCCCGTGCCGTCCACGACGGGTCCGGAGAAGACTTCGGGACGACCGAGATAGTCGAGGGCAATGGCGGCGCCGACGAAGTCGATGATGGAGTCCACGGCGCCGACTTCGTGGAACTGCACCTGGTCTGGGGGTTCGCCGTGGATCTTGCCTTCGGCCACGGCGAGGCGATGGAAGGCGCCGAGGGACCGCTGCTTGACCCAGTCGCCGAGGGGACTGGCGGTGATGAGGTCCCGGATTCCGGCGAAACGGCGGCCGTGGACGTGAGGCGGTGCCGGGTTGGAAGAGTCGAGAGGGTGGGCGTGCCCTTGACCATGGGGATGAGCGTGGGCCCTATCGTGCGAATGGGCATGATCCACGGCCGGCTCGTGGCCGTGGTGATGCGGATGTCCGTGCCCGTGCTCGTGCTCGTGCTCGTGCTCGTGCTCGTGCTCGTGCTCGTGCTCGTGCTCGTGCTCGTGCTCGAGGTGGACATCGAATTTGACGCCCTGGATGCCGGAGCGGGAGGCACGGTGGATGTGGAGGTGGTAGCCGGAGAGGTTGAGTTTGCGAAGTTCGGCTTCGAGATGTGGGAAAGGCACGCCGAGATCGAGCAGGGCACCGAGGAGCATGTCGCCGCTGAGGCCGCTGGGGATGTCGAGGTAGAGCGAGGGCATGGATGGAAGGCGGGGGTTGGGAACGGGGCGATGTGGAATCAGGCGGGGTTGTGGCCGGCTTCGGCGACCAGGGCGTTGATGCGGCTGGCGGCGCAGGCGGCGCCGAAGCCGTTGTCGATGTTCACCACGGTGAGGCCGCTGGCACAGGAATTGAGGGCGGTGAGGAGGGCGGCGAGGCCGCCGAACTGGGCGCCGTAGCCGACGCTGGTGGGGACGGCGATGAGGGGGCGCCGCACCAATCCCCCGAGGACGCTGGGCAGGGCGCCCTCCATGCCGGCGACGGTGATGATGACCTGGGCGGACTGGATGGCCTCCAGGCGGGCGAAGAGACGATGGATGCCGGCGACGCCGACATCGTAGATGCGTTCGACACGGTTTCCCATGACCTCGGCGGTGACGGCGGCCTCCTCGGCGACGGGCAGGTCGCTGGTCCCGGCGGCGACGACGGCGATGTGGCCGGGGCGGCGGGGAAGGGGGGGCTGTTCGACGGTGACGCAGCGGGCGACGGGATGATGGACGGCCTTGGGAAAGGCGCGCCGGAGCTGGGTGGCCTGGGCCGGAGTGACGCGCGTGGCGAGGAGTTGCCCGTCGGCGCGAAGGATCTTGCGGGCGATGGCCACCATCTGGGGAGCGGTCTTGCCGGCGCCGAAGATGACCTCGGGGAAGCCCTGTCGGAGCGTGCGATGGGTGTCCACGCTGGCGAAGGGAAGCGTCTCGACGGGCGGGGCGGCGAAGGCACGGAGGGCTTCGTCCACGGAGGTGTGCCCTGCCTTCACGGCCACGAGCAGGGCCCTGGCTTGGTCCGATGTCACGGCAGGCGAGGCTCCAGGGTCACCGCCTGCCGGTCACGCGGAAACGTGTGGGGGTGGGTTCAACGTCCGATCAGGGCGTCGCGTTTTTCCGGGGTAAGGGGGCCTTCCTCCGGCGGGGCGAGGATGTACCAGACCATGTCCCGGAAATCGGCGTCGGACATCTGTTCGAGACCTTCGGGCATGACCGAGGTTTCGAGGGTGCGCTGGCTGACGATGTCGGCGCGGGCAACGATTTCCTCCTTTGGGCCCTGGAGGAGAAGGCGCACACGGACGTCGGTGTCTTCCACGAGGCGGCCTGAGATGACGCGGTCGTCGCGGGTTTCGACTTCGACCTGTTCGTAGCCGGCGCCGATGACCTGGTTGGGATCGATGATGTTCCAGAGGAGGGCATCGAGGGAGGCACGGCCGACCCCGGTGAGATCGGGTCCGATGTCGGCGCCTTCGCCGAGGAACTGGTGGCAGACAAGGCAGGCCTGGCGGGTGATCTCCCGGCCGGCGGCGAGGTCGGGAATGCCTTCGAGGACGACGGCACGCTTTTCGGCGACGAGCCTGGCCTTGTCGGCGGGGCTTTCGCGAAAGCGACCGATGGCGGCCTGGGCTTCGCGGCGGACTGCCGGGTCGCGGTTCTGGAGGAGGGCGCGGAGGGTGGGGGCGCCGAAGTCGCTGGCGGAAATGGCGCCGGTACGGACCCGGGCGAGGAGGGGCATGGCCCAGCGTGGCCGGGTGGCGAAGGCGGCGGCGGCGGCGCGTTGCGCGGCCGGGGAGAGGCGGGGCCAGCGATCGAGGAGCTGATCAGCGATGGCGTCCCCGCCGAGTTCGCCAAGGGCGGCGACGGCCTCGATCTGGACGACCTCCGGGGCGGGCGAGGCGAGGAGATCCAGAAGGGCGTTGCGGGTGATGTCGGAACGGTCGAAGCGCGCCGTGCGAATGGCCTGCACGCGCGCGTCGGGAGTGGCGGAGGCATCGGCGAGGGTGGCGCGGACGGCGCGCAGGGCGTCGTTGTCGCCCCAGCGGGCTCCGAGACGTTGTCCGAGCGCGGCCACCCGGGCGTCGGAATGGCGGATCAGACTGGCGATCAGAGGGGTGACCGGGCGGGTTGGCAGGAGGGCGCGGGCCTGTTGTCCCTGGAGGAGCCCTTCGAGGGCGGCGATGGCGAAGGGGACGCTCGATGGGAGGATCTGCTCGATGAAGGCGACGGCGAGGTCGATGGACGAGGGGTCGCCGAGGTCGCAGAGGCGCCGCATGGCCTTTGAGGCGAGGGCGTCGGTGAGGGGGCGATGCCGGGGGCCGTGCTCGGCGAGCCAGGCGAGGGCGAGAGAGGGATGTTCCGCCAGGCGGGGTTCGCCGGCGTGCCAGATCATGAAGGGCAGGACGGGATCCCGGCCGTCGGCTGACGCGGCGACGAGGGCGGCAAGGATCGGCCCGACATCGACATCCGGCGTGGCGGGCGGGCGGTTGACGGTGAGCTGGCCGGAGGTGAACTGGCGGCAGGCGACGGCGACGGCGAGGCGGACGGCGGGGTCGGGATCGGCGGCCAGGCGGGTGAGGGCCGCGAGGTGACGAGGGGAGGCGAGTTGACGCTCGCCGATGTATCGGGCTGCCCAGGTGCGGACGGCGGGTTCGGAGTCCCCAATGGCGGCGGCGAGGAGATCCTCGGCGAGGGTGTCGGAAGCCGACAGGGTCCAGAAGGCGGCGAGCCGGGTGTCGAGGCGGCGGGCGGCGGGAACGGAGCCACCGGTGCGGAACAGGGTGTGCAGCGGGGGCAGCATGGCAGGATCGCGACGGTCGTCGAGGAGACGCTGGGCCGTGCGGCGGTGCCAGACATTGGGGTGTTCGAGGAGGCGGACGAGTTCTGCGGTGGAGAGGCGGCCGAGGTCCATGTCGCGTTGGGGCCGGGAGGGGACGGGTCTGCCCTTCTCGTTGCCGGTGTACACGACGCGCCAGATGCGGCCGTGTTCGCGATCCACGCCATCGGGGTCGGCGTTGGCGTTCTGGTAGCACGGGTAGCGGTCGTACCAGTCCATGATCCACACGGCGCCGTCGGGGCCGACCTGAACGCTGACCGGCATGAACCAGCCGTCGTTGGCGCGAACGAGATCGCGCCAGGCCGAGGCGATGGCGCTGGAGCCATTGGGGCGGAGGACGTCCTGGTGGACCGAGTGGTCGTGGATGTTGCCCTGGAGGATGGAGCCGAGGTTTTCGTCCGGATACTGGTCGCCCTGATACACCTGCACACCGGCGTAGGCCGCCATGTGGTGGCGGTGATCGTTGATCGAGGGGAGGCGCTGGTAGGCGAAGGGATGGGGTTCGCTGCCGGCCTGGCGGTCGTAGATGCCTCCGGGGGCGAGGTGGAAGAGGTGTTCGATGACGCAGGCACTGACGTAGGCATTGCCATAGCGGTCGAAATCGACGCCCCACGGATTGCTGGTGCCTTCGGCGAAGACCTCGAAGCGCTGCCGGCGAGGATCGAACCGGGCGAGTCCGGCGGTGAGGAGGACGGGTTCGGACTGAGGATCGGCGGGGTCCACCACCTCCGACCGGGTGAAGACGCCGTGGGTCATATAGAGCTGGCCGTCGGGGCCCCAGGCGAAGCCATTCAGGAGTTCGTGGCGATCCTGCAGGCCGAAGCCGGCCAACTGGACGGTGGACTTGTCCGCGCGGTCATCGCCAGTGGTGTCCTGCATGAAGAGGAGATGCGGCGCCACCCCGACGTAGGCGCCGCCGTTGCCGAGGAGGATGCCCGTGGCGAGATTGAGGCCGTCGGCCCAGACATGGACCTTGTCGGCACGACCGTCGCCGTCGGTGTCCTCGAGGATCTTGATGCGGTCGCGCGGGCGCTGCCCCTCCTTGGCGCCCATGGGATATTCGTACAGCTCGACGACCCAGAGGCGGCCGCGTTCGTCCCAGGTCATGGCGACTGGATTGACGACCTCAGGTTCGCTGGCGAAGAGGCGGACTTCGAAGCCTTCGGGGGTGGTGAAGCGGGCTTGGGCGGCTTCGGGGGAGAGGGCTGGGGTGGAGGCGGGGGCATGCTGTCCGCCGACCTGACGTCCCGGGGGCATGTTGGTGTAGATCGGGAAGCCGAGGTCCTTGCGGGGCGGACGATAATCGGCGGCCCCGACCGATAGGAGCGAGGAGGTCGCCATCGCAAGGCCGACCCAACTGGCGAACGAACAACGGGACATGGGTGCAATGCTTTCGCGGGAGGGGTGTTCGGGTACAACTGAAAACGCGGATCCGATGAATTATACAGCCAGGCGCAGTGTTATTGACCGGCCATCCAACAAAGGGCAGGAGACATACAGTTGACATAATAATAAGTCAGACCCGCTATTGTTGACCGCAGTCCAATAGCAAACCTGACATATTCTTGTTGACTCTGCGCTTCCTGCCCTCCAGCTGAATTCCGGCCGGAGCGCTCCATCAGGTTGCGGCGGATGAGCTTGTCGCCGGTCAGTTCGGCCGAGTGCCGGGTGGCGGCGGGAGCAGTGCATCCCCAAGTTGTCGGTAACGAGCCAGCGAACCGGAGGGACGAGCTCTGCGAGTCCACAACCCAACGCTCCACACCGTTGCGGCCTCGTGGAACTCGGCCCTCCGAAGCGCCGCTTGGCGGAGTTCGCACCTCTACCGACAACTCCGGGATGCACTGCGGCGGGAGCGGCGGTCATCGGGATCATGGACTGAGGCGGAGCGCGAAGGTTGGGGGGGCGTGGCTTTGGGGCCTTCGGGCCTTGGAACCCTCCTGTGTGGGCTGTCCACCCGGGAGCCTGGACTGGTAGGGTGGCTGGACGATGAATGTCTCGGTGTTCGGGCTGGGCTATGTGGGAGCGGTGACGGCGGGCTGCCTGGTGGCCCGCGGGCACCGGGTGGTGGGGGTGGATGTGGCGGCGGGGAAGGTGGAGGAACTGGGGCAGGGGCGACCGCCGATCATTGAGCCGGGACTGGAGGAGCACTTGGCGGCGGGGCTGAAGGCGGGACGACTGAGTGCGACCACCGACGCGCGGGCGGCGGTGCTGGCGACGGAGGTGTCGCTGGTGTGTGTGGGGACGCCGTCGCGGGCGGGGGGTGGATTGGATCTGCGGTTCGTCCGGCAGGTGACGGGGGAGATTGGGGACGCGGTGAGGGCGAAGGGAGGAGAGCACGCGCTGGTGTTTCGCAGCACGATGCTGCCGGGGAGCACCCGGGCTTTGGTGGAAGAGGGACTGGAAGGGCTGGTCCAGGAGGGCGGACTGGAGGTGGTGTACTACCCCGAGTTTCTGCGCGAAGGGTCGGCGGTGGCGGATTTCGAGCGACCGTCCCTGACGGTGCTGGGAACCCGGGACGGGGCGCCGTTGCGGGGGGCATGGAAGGGGTTGGTGGGGGAGGCAGGGCGGGTGGTGGGCTGGGAGACGGCGGAACTGGTGAAGTACGCATGCAACGCCTTTCACGCGACGAAGGTGGCGTTTGCCAACGAGATTGGCCGGCTGGGCAAGGGGCTTGGGGTGGATGCGCGGGCGGTGATGGAACTGTTGTGCGAGGACACGCGGTTGAACCTGTCGCCGTACTATCTGCGTCCCGGGAATCCGTTCGGGGGGTCGTGTCTGCCGAAGGATGTGCGGGCCCTGGTGCAACAAGCGCGCCAGTCGGGGGTAGGCGTTCCGGTGCTGGAGAGCCTGCTGCCGAGCAACGAGCGGCACCTGCAGAGCCTGCTGGAGTTGGTGGAAGCGTCGGGGCACCGGGAGGTGGTGGTGCTGGGTCTGTCGTTCAAGTCGCAGACTGACGACCTGCGCGAGAGCGCCATGGTGGAGGTGGCGCAGCATTGTCTGGGGCGGGGGTACACGGTGCGGATTTACGATCCGCAGTTGAACCTGGCGGCGCTGGTGGGGGCGAACAAGCGGGCCATCGACACGCGGATGCCGCACCTGGCGCAACTGCTGCGTGCGGATCTGGGGGAGGCGCTGGGGCGGAGCGGGCTGATCCTGGCGGCGCAGCGGGTGGCCGGGATCGAGGAACTGGCGGCCCGGGTGACGACGGAGCACACGATTCTGGACATCAACGGCTGGGCCGAACTGGAGCCGTTGGCGGGGCGGTATGTGGGGTTCTGCTGGTGAGGCCATGCGGGGATTGCGCCGGTGCATCCCGGCTTGGTTCCGGGGGCGGCATCGGCGTCAATCGGGCCGGTGAATGCCAAGGCAACACAGCAACGGCGACCGGCGGTGCTGATCCTGGTCGAGAATCTGCCGGTGCCGCTGGACCGGCGGGTTTGGCAGGAGTCGTGCGCGTTGCGGGACGCGGGGTACGAGGTGGCGGTGATTTGTCCGAAGATGCGGGGGTACACGGCCTCGTATGAATGTCTGGAGGGGATTCACATTTACCGGCACTGGATCAGCGAGGAGGCCGGGGGATGGTGGGGGTTTTTCCGGGAGTATGCGTCGGCGTTGGCGGGCGAGATGTGGCTGGCTTGGAAGGTGTGGCGGCGGCACCGGTTCCGAATCCTGCATTTGTGCAATCCGCCGGACCTGCTGTTTCTGGTGGCGCTGCCGTACCGGTGGCTGGCGGGGGTGCGGGTGGTGTACGACGTGCATGACGTGTGGCCGGAGTTCTTCGAGGCGAAGTTCGGACGGCGCGGGCCGTTCTACTGGGCGGTGCGGGTGGCGGAGCGGTTGACCTATGCGTGTGCGGACGTGGTGCTGGCCACCAACCGGTCGGTGCGGGAGGTGGCCCTGGAGCGGGGGCGAAAGCTGCCGTGGGAGGTGTTTGTGGTGCGGACCGCGCCGAAGATCGCGACCGGGGAGGTGTCACCGGATGACGGGTTGCGGAAAGGCAGGCGATACCTGGTGGGTTATGTCGGGGTGATGGGGAACGCGGACGGGGTGATTCATCTCATCGAGGCGGCGCGGCACATCGTCCGGGAGCGGGGTCGCCGGGACGTGCAATTCCTGCTGATGGGGACGGGACCGGAGTGGGAGCGATTGGTGAAGGAGCGGGAGGCGTGGGGGTTGGGGGAGTACGTGGATCTGCCGGGGCGGGTGAGCAATGCGGAGTTGTTTGCGGCGTTGCAGACGATCGATCTGGGAGTCGCCTGCGATCCGCCGAATCCGTACAACGACCATTGCACGATGAACAAGACGCTCGAGTACATGGCGTTTGGGAAGCCCCAGGTGATGTTCGACGTGACGGAAGGACGTTACTCCGCCGGGGAATCGGCCCGGTACGTGGAGGGGTTGTCGGCCGAGGGGCTGGGAGATGCCATCCTCGCCTTGCTGGACGATCCGGAGGCACGGGAACGGATGGGGGCCCTTGGGCGGGAGCGGGTGCGGAGGGAACTCAACTGGGAGCGGTCGGTGGAGGAGCTGCTGCGGGCGTACCGGGTGGCGATGGAGACGGGAGGGGGATGAACGCGGGGAGTTCAGCCAGCCCGGCCGGGGGGACGTCGGGGGATGGCGGGGAGGATCTGCGGGTGGCGGAGTTTCTCGAGGCGTTGGCCGGGGAGCGGGCGGCTTCGGAATACACCCTGCGGAACTACGGGCAGGCGTTGCGGGAATTCCGGGGGTGGTACCGGGGGATGCGCGGGGCGGAGCCGGACTGGGCGACGCTCCCGAGGGAGGAGTTCCGGTTCTATCTGCGCCATTTGGGGCGGCAGGGATTGAGTGCCGCGGCGGTGCGGTTGCGGTTCGCGGCCTTGCGGACGTTCTACCGGCACCTGGTGCGGCGAGGCCGGGTGGCGACGGTGCCGCTCAAGGATCTTGCGTTGCCGCGGGCGCCGAAGCGATTGGTGCGGTTCCTGTCGGTGGACCAGATGCGGGCGTTGCTGGAGGCTCCGGGCCGGGTTGAAGGCGGGAGGGAGGAAGGGGGCGGGGTGGGGCGTCCGGTGGACGACACGGTGCCGGCACGGGACACGGCGATCATTGAAGTGATCTACTCCTGCGGGCTGCGGATCGGGGAGTTGTGCGGGTTGCGGATGGAGGATCTGGATGTTCGTGAGGGATTGCTGCGGGTGCGGGGCAAGGGGAAGAAGGAGCGGGTGGTGCCGGTCGGGGGCCATGCGGTGCGGGCGGTGGAGGCCTACTGGGGGCGGATGGGGCGGGTTCCGGAGGGACGGGAGCCGATGTTTCAGCGCGGGCGGGGCGATGGACGGGCGGTGCCGGCGCGGACGTTGCAGCATCGGTTGAAGGGCCACTTGCTGGCGGCGGGGCTGGATCCGGGTCTGACCCCGCACAAGCTGCGCCACAGTTTCGCGACGCACCTGCTGGATGCGGGGGCGGATTTGAGGTCGGTGCAGGAGATGCTGGGCCACGCGCAGTTGGCGACGACGCAGGTGTACACGCATGTCACCACGGAGCGGTTGCGGCGGTCGTACGATGCGGCGCATCCGCGGGCGCGGGGGGAGGCGGGGAAGCGGGATGAGGACGGGGGAGGTTGACGACGGGCGGGGTGGGTGCGACGGTCGCGCCGTCGATCCAAGAACAAACGGTGATGGTGTCGGATGACAGCGGGTCGGTTGAGTCTTCTCGGCGAACCTTCGTGATGCTGCGTGTGCAGGTCCCCTCCACTGAGTTCCTGGGCTGGACACTCCTAACATGAATGCAGCGAGGTTGTTTGTTGGGAACCTGTCGTACACGACGGGCGAGAATGATCTGTTCGACCATTTCACGCAGGCCGGAATGGTGCGGGCCGTGGACGTGGTGATGGACAAGTTCACGGGTCGTTCGCGCGGGTTCGCCTTTGTCGAGATGGGGAGTGCCGAGGAGGCCGAGAAGGCGGTGGAGCTTCTGCATGACCAGGAACTTCAGGGGCGCAATCTGACCGTCAATGTGGCGCGTCCGAAGGAGGAGCGTCCGCCGCGGGAGGGAGGGGGCGGAGGGGGCTATGGCCGGCGCGGCGGTGGGGGAGGGGGCGGTCGTGGGGGACGGCGTGGCGGCGGGGGCGGGGGCAACGACTGGGAGGACCGCGGATCGTACAACCGTCGTTGAGGGGAAGCGGGCGACGGGCTTCACGGCCCCCTCGTCCCCGGCTCGGTCGGCCGGGTTTGGCGAGGGGGCACTCGGGCAGGGCCTGCCGTCTTAAGAGCCTGCTGGGGGATGGGGATGGCCGGCTGAAGGCGGGACACCGGGCAGGGCCAACCGGGGGGACAGCGAATTCGTAACGGGTCTGGAAGCGCCTTCGTTGCCTGGAAGTCGCCGGTTGTTTCCGAGGCGGATCAGCCATCGCGGGACCGGCCGTACATCCCGGAGTTGTGGGTTGAGGCGCGAACAACGCGAAGCGTCGCTTCGGAGGGCCGAGTTCCACGAGGCCGCAACGGTGTGGAGCGTTGGGTGGAGGACGGTGGAGGACTCGCGGAGCTCGTCCCTCCGATTCGCCGCCTCCACTCCCACAACTCCGGGATGCACCGCGGGGCCGGACTGGACGGCCAAAAAGTTTGACACTCTTCTGACCGGCTACCTAGCTTCGCGAACGTTCTATGTCGGAAAACTCCCCCAGCACACCCCCGGTGCCCCCGAATCCCGGTGAGGCCGCAAAAGTGCAGCCCAAGAAGGAGACCGTCCGGATTGCGCTCCCTCCGAAGCCGACGGCGGCTCCGACGGTGCGCCTTCCGTCGCCACCGCCTGGAGGCGCTCCAGCGGCCGGGGTTCCTGGGGCGGCCAAAGCAGCCCCTGCGGCTGGGGCAGCGCCGGCGCCGGCTGCGCCCAAGCCGATGGCCTCGGCTCCGGTGGCTTCGGGAGCGGCGGCTCCCGCGCCGATGGGGCGGCCGATGATGGCGCCGATTTCGTCTGGTGGCGGGATCAGCGGGTTGGACAAGGGATTGGCGGTGGCGGCCGCGGTTCTGGGGCTGGCCTTCCTGGTGCATGTGGTGCTGATCGCGCTGGGGATTCAGATCGATTGAAAGGCCATCCAGGTCGCGTCCGAGGCGGTTATTCTAAGAATCATGGCATCGAACCTCATTAAAAACGTCACCGAGGCGACCTTCAACGCGGAGGTGCTCCAATCGGCGACGCCTGTGCTGGTGGATTTCTGGGCGGAATGGTGCGGCCCCTGCAAGATGATCGCCCCGGTGCTCGAGGAGTTGGCCACGGAACTGGACGGCCAGCTCAAGGTCGCCAAAGTCGATGTCGATGCGGAGGCGGGTCTGGCCACGCAATACGGCATCACGGCGATTCCCACGCTGCTGGTGTTCAAAGGGGGTCAGATTGTGGACCAGATGCGGGGTGCCAAGGGCAAGCGCGCCATCCGCGACACGGTCGAGCCGTACCTCTAGGCATCCGGCCTGGGGCTGGGGCCCGTGGGGGGCGCCTGTTTGGGGAGCACCTGTCCAAAGGTCATGGCCTTCCTGGTGACACCGGCCCAACTCTCGGCGCGGGCCGACGTATTCCATCAGCTTGCGAGCTCGATCGGCGCGGGTCTGCCGCTGATCCGGACCCTGCGGATGCTGGCAGGCAGCCCTCCGGCGTGGGGGCTGGCGCGACCCTTGACGCGGGTGGGGGATCGACTGGAGGAGGGGGCCACGTTCGGGGAGGCACTTCGATCCCTGGGCCGATGGGCCCCGGACTTCGACATCGCGCTGCTGGAGGCGGGGGAGCAGAGCGGACGGTTGGATGCCACATGCCGGGTGTTGTCGAAGGCGTACCGCGAGCGGGCGGCGCTGTCCCGCAAACTCATCCTGGGGTTGGCGTACCCGGTGCTGGTTTTTCACGTTGCGTTTCTGATCCTGCCGATCGGGGATTTGGTGACGTTGTTCCACGGCGGGAGTGTGGGCGGGTTCCTGCTGGGGAAGGCGCTCTTCTTTCTGCCCTTTTACGTCGCAACGGCCTTTCTCGTGTATGCGTCGCAGGGGACCCATGGGCGGGCCTGGCGGTCGGGACTGGAAGCCGTGGCGGGGCTGATTCCGGGTCTGGGGCGGGCGCGGCGGGCGCTGGTGCTGGCGCGGTTGAGCATGGCGTTGGATGCGCTGCTGAATTCAGGGATGACGGCGACGCGGGCGTGGCCGATGGCGGCGGCGGCCAGCGGTTCGCCCGCGTTGGAGCGGGAGGTGCAGGCGTGGCTGCCGCGGTTGGGGGAGGGGGAATCCGCGGGGGACATCCTCCCGGAGCGCTCCTTTTTTCCGCAGCATTTCTCGGCGATCTACGCCGGAGGCGAGATGTCGGGACGAACGGATGAGGCGCTGGCCCGCCTGACCGAGCATTACCAGGACGAAGGGCTGCGCTGGATGACCCTTGCCAGTGGCACGCTGACCGGCGTGGTGTATGGCGCCGTGCTGTTGATCGTCGCCTGGCAGATCGTGTCGTTCTGGATGGGTTTCTACGGCGGAATTCTGGGCGGCGGTTAGCCCCTTTCCTCAGAGGTGGTTTCCGCGGCGCGAGCGGCGGCAGCCGGGGGGAAATCGGGATGTCCGGCCAGCCAGGCATGGGCTCCGTTGAGGTCATGGAAGCGCCCGTCGAGCTGGGCTTCGAAGGCGGCATGGGTCCATCGTCCGATCTCCTTTCCTGGGGACAGGCCGAGGGCAAGGAGGTGGCGTCCGAGGAGCAGGGGTTGCGGGGCGGAGCGAGCCAGATCGAGTCGATTGGCGATGCGCCGGATGGCCTCGACGGCGGACGGGGTCTGACGTGGGCGCGGGGGGCGTCCGAAAGCGTCGGCGGTCATCACCAGGCAGAGGTGCTCTACCGTCTCGGGGGCGAGGCGGCGGGCCAGGCGGCGGACGGCACGTTCGCCGGGTTCCTGGAAATGGGCCATGTGCTGAAGGACGAGCGGGACGACGCGTTCGGCAATGGCCCGCGGTATGCGGAGCCGTTCAAGGAACGCGGCGGCGAGCCGGGCGCTGTCGTTCTCATGGCCGGGAGAAACGATTCGGGAACGTCCATCGCGCAGGACGGTATGGGTGCAGGTGGCCTTGCCGAAGTCGTGGGTCAGGACGGCGAGGGAGACGACGATGCGGGTGGGTTCGTCGGCATCGCGCCAGGCCGGGAGATCGGGGAGGGCGTCGAGGGCGTGGCAGGTGTGTTGGAAGACGTCGCCTTCCGGGTGCCATTCGGGTTCCTGGGGCACGCCTCGGAGGGCATCGAGTTCGGGAAAATGGGAGAGCCAGCCGGCGGCCTCGATCCAGCGAAGGCCGGCGGAAGGGACCGTGCTCGATGCGGCCCATTTGAACCATTCGTCGCGGACGCGTTCGAAGGCGAGTTCATGAAAGGTGCCGACCAGTTCGCGGCAGCAGGCCAGGGTTTCGGGCGCGCCGGTCAGGTGAAAGCGCCCGGCGAGCTGCATGCCGCGGAGGACGCGCAGGGGATCATCGCGGAACGCTTCGCCGATGTGGCGCAGGATCCGGCGCTCGATATCATCGCGACCGCCGAAGAAGTCGAGGACCTCACCGGACCTGGGGTCCCACATGAGGGCGTTGAGGGTGAAGTCACGTCGGGCGGCTGCCTCGGGCGGGGTGATGTGGGGATCGAGGTGGATGTCGAAGCCGCGGTGGCCGGGGCCGACTTTGGAATCGCGGCGGGGGATGCTGAAGTCGTGGACGGCATTGCCGAGGGAGAGCTTGATGACACCGAAGGAGCGGCCGACGAAATCGGTACGGCCCCAGGGGCGGAGGGCCTCGGCGAGGGCCTCGTAGGAGGCGCCAAAGACCTCGACATCGAAGTCCTTCAGGGGGCGTCCCAGGATGGCATCCCGGACACAGCCACCGACGAGGTAGGCACGCCGCAGGACGGGAAGTTCGCGGAGCAGACGCGCCAGATCAGCGGGAAGCGGGAGGATCATCCCGGCACGGGGGTGTTGGGTGCGGGATGGCGTCCATGAGCTGTCCTTCCTTTCGATGGCTGCCAGCGGGAGAGGCGCGGGGTGACGGACTGCATTTCTGGTTTTGCTTTGCTGGGCGGGCTTTCTAACTTCGCGGCGTGACGGCCGAGACGTTCAAAGGGGAGATCGCGGAGGCCATGCGTGCCTTTGACAGGTATGTGGTCTGCCTGGAGAAGCCACCGGACGACATGGAGGCGGCGTTGCGATCGCTGGTGGACAAGGCGATCAAGGCATTTCAGAGCCGGGGGCCGGGCTTGCGGCATGGCATTGCCTTGGACCGGCAGGTCACCGTGATCCTGAGCCAGACGGACACGGAGCGGCCGCTGTGCGGGATCTACTTCAACCTGTCGAGTCCGTATCATCGTCAGCGATCCTCCAAGGTATCGAAGACGCGGGAGGAAGTTTAGGGGTTGGCGGGCGGTCGTGGTATGCCTGGGGGCGGTGGCGGGCGGCAGGCCCGGGGCAGCGAGCCAGGCAGCGAGCCCTTCCGGGGGACCTGGGTTCATTGCATCCGAACCTCATCGTCCACCTGAATGAACCCTTCGAGGATGTCGGCCGTGACAAATCCGCTGCGTTCCGGGGGGCCCGAGAGGCGTAGTTCGCCGACCTTCTGGTCGTTTCGATAGACACTGAGGATGGCACCTTCGGCGGGGAGTCCTCCCAGCGTGTAGTCGAGAACGACGAACCGGAGATCGGCGCGGACGGCGTGGACGCGACCACTGGGAGGCATGAGCACAGGGGCCAGGGGTCCTGTGTCGGAGCGGCCTGCGGACGAAGGGAAGGCGGGTGTGGCCAAACCTCCGCCCTTGGTGCCGGCGGGAATGGGGCGGGCATCCGGGGAACGATCGGGGGATCGGCAGCCGGGTCCGAGCGCCAGAATCAGGGCGGACACGACGAGGGTGCGACGCATGGTCGGGCGAGTAAAGGGTTGAGGTGCCCAGCCTGTCAACGCGGGGGGAGAGCTTCCCGGCGGGAGGGTGCGAACATCGGCTCCACGCCCTGGGCGCACCACGAATCGAGGGAACGGCAGGCACAGGATACGCTTTGACAGGAAGGGTGCGGACCCCCTAGCGTTTTCCCCGGCCGAGCGCATGGGGTCGTAGCTCAGTTGGTAGAGCACCACAATGGCATTGTGGGGGTCAGGGGTTCGAGTCCCCTCGGCTCCACCATCGCGCTCCGGCAGAAAACCCCGAAATCCGAGTGATTCCGGGGTTTTTTGCGGCCCGGGCAGCGGTTGCGCCCGCCGCTTGCCCGTGCCGTCCAGGGTCATCCCGTAAGTTTATCGGACGGCTGTCCCGGGACGCCGTCCACCTCGATGCCGGCATCGTCACGGGGGACGCGGCGGCCTCCACGGTGCGGCGACGCAGAGGAATGTCCGCCTTCGCCACCCCTGCGCCTCGCACCTCATGGCCCAGTGGCAGGACGCCGGGCGCGTGGCTTCGGAGTTGGGGAATTCGGCTGGGGTGCTGCTGAGGCAGTCCCGGGAGCTTGTGCGGAAGCAAGACGCGGAACGATTCTGGCACCTGGCGCCGAAGCGCAGATCTTGTCGTTGGGCAATTCCACCCATCGGCAGAGCAAGCAGGGTTGGATGTTGACGTCATATGAATCACAAGCGCAAGTTGCACTTGACATGGCACACCCGTCTCTAGCAGTCGCAAACCGACTCCTCCGGATTGCGGAGGAGCACGGGAAGGAGCTTACCTTGATGAAGCTCCTCAAGCTCATGTACTTCGCACATGGTTGGCACCTTGCGATCACAGACGCACCGCTCGTCAATGAACGCCCGGAAGCCTGGAAGTTCGGACCTGTCTTTCCAGAAGTGTATCATGCCTTCAAGCGATACGGTCGCGATCCGATCAAGCGCCCGGTCGAGCGTGTGGTCCTCAGCGGTTCGGGTGGAAAGTACCGGATCGTTTCATCATCACCGGATATTCCCGACGACGATTTTGCCGTCGCTCTGTTAGAGCAGATCTGGAGCATTTACGGCAGGTTCACCGCAGGCGAACTGTCTGCCTTGACCCACCAGGATGGCACGCCTTGGAAGCACGCCTGGGTAGAACTGAAGGGGCAGGACATTTCTGGAACCGACATACCGCAGGAAGAAATCAGAAACTTCTTCAAGGCGAAATTGCCGGCCCATGTCTGACCCATGCCAAAGGAAAGCGGCACCGATCCGAAACGACTGCTGCGGGAAATTCACGAGCCTGATCCCGATCAGGCCCTTGCAAGCCGGTTTGGCCCGAGAGAAGAGGAGGCCCTGAAAGAGCGATTGAGTTTGGATGAACGGGCCGCTCAACTGACAGAATTCAATGAGCTGATCGAGCTTCGCAGGGTGTATGCCGACAAGATCTTCCGACTTGCGAAATGGTGGGTGATCGCCCTCTACGTCGTGCTGATCCTGAACGGTGCACTTGGCGAGGGGCGAATGCTCTCGGCAGGGGGTCTGGAGTTCGAGTTACGTTTCCTCCTTTCCGATGCGGTCCTGCTCGCATTGATTGCCGGAACCGCGGTTGCCGGACTTGCTGGCATCATTGCCAACCACCTGTTCCCGAGACGCTGAGCCATTCTTTTTGAAGCCATTCGTGGGACAGTTCCTGGCGGCGATGGCGCTGTGGTTCGAGCGTCCAGGTGGGTGGGGAACCGGATCACGGGGGTCAGGTCGGGGAGATCGCGGGAGTACTTCGGCGTGGACGTCGGGGGGTGGGGACGGGTTTGATCCGCGGCGATGTCGTCCGCCGTTTCCCTGCGATGGGGTGCGTGGCGCCCGTGGCTGGTGCTCGGGCGGGTTTCCAACCTGCCGACGGTATGGTCGAATTGTCTGGCGGCGTGGATGTTGGGAGGGGGTGGGGCGGGGCATCGTCTAGGGGTGCTGATGATGGGCGCGAGCGCGGTGTATGTGGCGGGGATGCTGCTCAACGACGCGTTCGATGTGGCGCATGACCGGGAGCATCGTCGGGAAAGGCCGATTCCTTCGGGACAGGTGAGGGCGGGCTGGGTGTGGGCCGCCGGAGTGCTGCTTCTGCTGGGGGGCGGGGCGCTGCTGGCGAGTCTGGGCGGGGCGACGCTGCACCTGGGATTTCTTCTGGCGGTCTCGGTGGTGATCTACAACGCGGTTCACAAGCTGGTGCCTTTTTCGACCCTGCTGATGGCCCTTTGCCGGTTCCTGCTGTTCCTGGTGGCGGGATCCGCGACGGCGAACGGGGTGACGGGTGAGATCGTGTGGAGCGGCCTGGCGCTGGGAGGTTACGTGGTGGGGCTCAGCACGATTGCGCGGACGGAAGGCAAAGGGGGACTGGAACGTTGGTGGCCGCTGGGGGGATTGCTGCTGCCACTGGCGCTGGCGGCATTGACGAATCCGCCCTCGGTGTGGGGTCGGGCGGAGGTGGCGGCGCCGGTGGCGATATGGGCGGTGTGGACGGCGCGATCGCTGCTGCTGCTCCGGCGTCCGACCCCCGATGGCGCGCGGGGGGCGGTGTCGGGTCTGCTGGCGGGGATCGTGTTGGTGGACATGATGGCGGTCCTGCCGGGGGCGCTTCCCTGGGGGGCGGTTTTCCTGGGACTGTTCGGAGCGGCGCTGGTGTTGCAGCGGTGGGCACCGGCGACGTGAGGGGTGGGACTCGGGAATGGCGAATGGCGAATGGCGAACCGGGTGACGGGAATTCCGCCCGGTTTTGGGCGAACCCAATGTGCTCTGATGATGGCCAAGGCGGGGGCTGGATCGGGGAAGGCGTTGTTCGGAGCCGAAAAAATATCGGCTTGGCCTGTTGGGCCGGGGTTTCGGTAGGGTTTCCCCAGCATGTCGGACACGAATCCCCCGCGGATGAAGAAGCTGCCTTTCTGGGGCGCGGATGCGCTGCTGCTGGTGGCGGCCGGAACGTTGGTGGCGTTGGGAGGCAGGCCGCTGGGTCTGGGGGAGATGGTGGCGGTGGTGGTGTGTGTGGCGTTGGGGGCATGGTTTGGGGTGCTGCCGTACCTGAGGGAGTATGCGGCGGAACTGCAATTGACGGAGACGGCCCGGCTGGATCGCACCGCGGCCCGGTTGTCGCAGCTCGAAGGGATTTCGGAGCGAATTGCCGGGGCCACCAGCCAGTGGCAGGTGGTGCAGGACCATGCACGGCGGACGGTTGAAGCGTCGCAGGGGGTGGTGGACCGGATCAGCCGGGAGGCGGAGTCCCTGGCGAGCACGGTATCGCGCACGGCCGAGTCGGAGAAACAGACCCTCAAGTTGGAGGTGGAGAAGCTGCGGCGGGGCGAAGGGGAATGGCTGCAGGCGGTGGGGCGGGTGATGGACCATGTGTTTGCGCTGCATGCGGCGGCGGTGCGGTCGGGCCAGACCTCGGTGGTCCAGCAACTGGACCGGTTCCATGGGGCCTGCCGGGAGGCGTTACGGCGGGTCGGGTTTGTCACGGTGGTGGCGACGCCGGATGAGTTGTTCGATCCGCGCCGGCACCAGGTGGCGGACGGGCCGCGGCCGGAGGAGGGGGTGAGGGTGGACGAGACGGTGGCGCCTGGGTTCCAGTATCAGGGGCAGTTGTTGCGCCCGGTGATCGTTCGGGTGCTGGAGCCGGGCGGGAGAGCGGCGGACGCGGAAGCGCCGCCACCGGAGGAAACGTTGGGGCAGGAGGATGCCGAAGAGGGGGATGAGGCGGCGCCGGAGGAGGCTCCTGCGGACGTCGCGATGGCGGGAGAAGAGGCGGCGGGTGGCGGGGCGACACCGGAGGGAGCGGCGATGACGGACGCGCCGGACCAGGAGGAGGACGACCGGGCGACGCTGGGTGCGTCGTGATGGAGCGGTTTGGGCAGGGAACGCGTTGAGCGGGCGGTCAGGGAGAATGCGATATGGCGAAGATCATTGCGGAGATGCCGGTGGAGAAGGTGACGGCGGAGGCGGCGGACGTGAAGACGCTGCTGCTCCGGTGGCCGGACGGGTACGACATCGAGTTCAAGACGGGGCAGTTCGTGACGTTGTTCTGGCCCGATACGCCGCAATACAAGCGGGCGTATTCGCTCTCATCGTGCGCGCTCGACCGAGGGTATTTCGAGGTGACCGTGAAGCGGGAGGGGAAGATGGGGACGCGGATTGTGGACTGGGTGCGGGAGGGGCATCGGATGGGGGTGCTGCCGCCGGCGGGAAGGTTTCTGCCGGTGTTCGAGCCGGACCGGCATTTGATCTGCATTGCGGGCGGGTCCGGGGTGACGCCGTTCCGGGGGTTTGTGCGGGAGGCGACGCGGCGCCAGCTCCCGACGCGGATTACGATTCTCTACAGTGTGCGCCGGCCGGTGGACATCATCTTTCGGGAGGAGTTCGAGGCCCTGGCGCGGGAGAACCCGCATTTCGAGTTTCATGTCACGTGTACCCGGGCGACGGCGGACGACGGATGGGCGGGACACCACGGGCGGGTGACGGGGCATTGGGTGCGGCAGCACCTTGGGGACCCGGCGCGGACGACCTTTTATGCGTGCGGCCCGAACGCGCTGGTGGAGTTTGCCGAGCGACTGGTCCTGGAGGATCTCATGATCCCAAAGGAGCAGTTGCGGGTTGAGAAGTGGGGATGATCCAGAAGTAGCGGACGAAGGCTTTTTTGCGGAGCCGATCCAGCCACTGCTGGGCGAGGCGATCGCGTTCGGTGTCGATGAGGGTGCGCTCGATTTCGGCACGGACTTCGGTGATGGGGCGGATGTGGGCTGTGCGGACCTCTTCGACGAACATGATGTAGACCGCCTCGGGTTTCTCGATGAGGTCGCTGCGGCGTCCGGCGGGAAGTTGAAAGGCGAGTTCGGCGAGGTCCTCGCGGAGGACGTTGCGATCGACCCAGCCCCAGAGACCCCCTTCGCGCGCCTGGGAACCGTCGGAATAGACGGCGGCCATCTCGCTGAACTCCGCTCCTTCATCGAGTTTGGCGAGGATTTCCCGGCCGAGGACCACGGCATCGACGGGGTTGCGGGTCCGGTCGAGGACGATCATGCGGAGTCGGACCTGGTCGAGGACGCGGAACCGTTCCTCGTTGTCGCGGTAGTACCGTTCGATCCGGCCGGGGGAGATGAGGATGTCGCGGGGAACATGGCGGTTGCGCATGACCGCTTCGATGAACTGCTCGCGGATTTCGCGGCGGAAGCCTTCGAAGGTCAGGCCCTGTTCCTGGAGCGACCGGGTGAGGGTGGCACGGTCGGTGTAGATCTGTTTGATCTCCGCCTGGACCCGGTCCTCGATGATGGACTCGGGGATGTTGAGCATGAGGTTTTCGGCTTCCTGGAGGATGAGGCGTCGCTCGACCAGGCGGTCCAGGCTTTCGCGAAGGGCGGTATCGACCCTTTGGCGGAAGAGGAGGGGTTGCGCGGCGAACTGGTCGCGATAGGCCTGAATGGCCCGGAAGGCGGTCCGTTCGACCTGCTCCCGGGTGATCACGGAACTGCCCACCAGGGCGGCGATGCCGTTGACCGTCTCCATGCCCTGGGCCCGCGCGGCAGGGGCGGCGAGCAGGCAGAGCGAGGCCGTCGCGCCAACCAGAATCTGGATCGGGAAGAGCTTCATGCGCTGGGCGCATGGTCGGAACCACGGGGGGCGGGGGTCAAGCGCCGGTGTGACGGGCGGGTTTCACCCGGTGCATCCCGGAGTTGTGGGGAGAGGTGCGAATTTCGCGAAGCGTCGTTTCGGAGGGCCGAGTTCCACGAGGCCGCAGCGGTGTGGAGCGTTGGATTGAGGACTCGCGGAGCTCGTCCCTCCGAAGGGTGAAGCGTGGTGGTGGAATCGGAGGGCCGAGCTCTGGGAGGCCGCAGCGGTGTGGAGCATTGAGTTGAGGACTCGCGGAGCTCGTCCCTCCGATTCGTTGCCTCCTCACCCACAACTCCGGGATGCAAGGGGTTCTGGGGCAGTCGGGAGGAGGTGGCAGGCGGCGAGATGTCCCGGGCGATGCTCGCGGAGGGCGGGCAACTCGGTGCGGCAACGGTCTTCAGCGAGCGGGCAGCGGGGATGGAACGGGCAGCCGGAGGGGGGGTGGATGGGGGAGGGAAGGTCGCCGTTCAGGAGGATGCGGCGCCGTTTGCGGTCGGGATCGACCACGGGAACGGCGGAGAGCAGGGCCTGGGTGTAGGGATGGAGGGGATGGGCGCACAGGGCGCGGGCGGGAGCGGTCTCGACGACGCGGCCGAGGTACATCACGAGGATGCGCCGGCTGATGTGTTCGACCACTGCGAGGTCATGGGCGATGAAGAGGTAGGCGAGGCGGCGTTGCTGCTGGAGGTCCTGCAGGAGGTTGACGATCTGGGCCTGGATCGAGACGTCGAGGGCGCTCACCGGTTCGTCACAGACGAGCAGGCGGGGTTCCACGGCCAGGGAGCGCGCGATGCCGACGCGCTGGCGTTGGCCGCCGCTGAGTTCATGCGGGTAACGCCGGGCATGAGTGGCATCGAGTCCGACGTCGGCGAGGAGACGTTCGATCCGGGACCGGCGTTCCCTGGGATGGCGGGCGAGACCATGGATGTCGAGGGCCTCACCGACGATGGCCTCGATGGAGAGGCGGGGATTCAGGGATCCGTAGGGATCCTGGAAGATCATCTGAAGGTGGCGGCGGTGTTCCCGCAGGGCGCGGCCGGTGAGGCGGGTGATGTCCCCGCCTTCGAAATGGATGGAACCTCCGGAGACGGGAAGCAGCCGGGCGACGGCGCGGGCGAGCGTGGACTTGCCGCATCCGCTTTCCCCGACCAGTCCGACCGTTTCCCCGTCGTCGATGGCGAAGCTGACGTCGTTGACGGCGTGAACCCACCCGACCGGCCGGCGCCACAGCCCGCGGCGCAGGGGGAAGCGGACGGAAAGGTGGCGGGCGTCGAGGAGGCTCATGAAGGCATGGTCCGGGTGGAAGTCGGCGCGAGCACGCCGGGCGCATGGGGGCAACGGACGAGGCGCGATTGCGAATCCGTCGGGACCCGCGGGGAGAGCATGGGATCGTGGCTGGCGCAGTCGTCCTGACGGACAGGGCAACGGGGATGGAAGCGGCAGCCGGTTGGCCACGCGCCAGGGGGTGGAACGATGCCGGGAATGGTGCGGAGACGTTCCACCGGGGCGCCCGAGGCGGGCACGGAATCCATGAGGGCCTGCGTGTAGGGATGGGCGGGGGATTGCAGGACCGCGCGGGTGGGACCGGTCTCGACGATCTGACCGGCGTACATCACGGCGATGTGATCGGCGAGATCGCCGACGATGCCGAGGTTGTGGGTGATGAGGAGGATGCTCATGCCGAGTTCGCCCTGGAGTTCCCGAAGCAGGTCGATGATCTGGGCCTGGAGGGTGACGTCGAGCGCGGTGGTCGGTTCGTCGGCGATCAGGAGTTTTGGGCGGGGCGCGATCGCCAGGGCCAGCATCACGCGCTGCTGCATGCCGCCGGACAACTCGTGTGGAAAACTGCGCATCCGCTCCCCGGCCGCGGGAATGCCCACCCGTCGCAGAAGACGCAGCACTTCCTCCTCCCCGGCCGCTTCGGGACGGTGGATCCGGAGGCATTCCCGGATCTGAGTACCGATGCGTTGCACCGGATTGAGCGAGGCGCCGGCATCCTGGAAGACATAACTCACCACGCCGCCGCGGACCGTCCGGAGTTCGGACCGGGACATGGCAAGCACGTTGCGACCTTCGATCAGGATCTCGCCGGAGGCGATTTCGGCGGGGGGCGACGGGAGGAGGCGGGCGATGGACAGCGCGGTCAGGCTCTTGCCACATCCGCTCTCGCCGACCAACCCCAGGGTTTCCCCGCGACGGAGGGAGAGGCAGACGTCCTCGACGACACGAACCGTGCGGGACCGCTCCAGGCGGAAGCCGATGCTGAGGCCGCGGATTTCGAGAAGGTTGGGGACTGGCGACGGTTCGCCCGGCATGGCGGGCGCGAGGATCGGCGGGGCGGGGGTGGCGTTCGATCAAAAACGTGGTGGAGGGGTGGCATCGGAGGGCCGGGTTGCACGAGGCTGCAGGGAAGGGGTGCGATGGGATGAGGACTCGTGGAACTCGTCCCTCCGGAGTGGAGCGGTGGACAGGAAAGGCCGGATTGGCGCTTGGAAACCGGCACGGAGCTGTCCCCACCATGCGGGGTGCGCATCATTGGCGGGAGTGTCGGGGGCCGGTTGTTGACGGTGCCCAAGGGCTGGGCGGTGCGGCCGACGCCGGACCTGGTCCGGCAGGCGCTGTTCAACAGTCTCGGGACCATTCCGGACGGGGCCGCGGTGCTGGACCTGTTTTCGGGGACGGGCGCGTTGGGGCTGGAATGTCTGAGCCGCGGTGCGCGCGAGGTGGTGAGCGTGGAGCTTTCGGCCAAGCATGCCCGCTGCATCCGGGACAACGCCGCAAGGCTGGGGTTGCCGGCCGAACGGCACGAACTCCGCGTGCAGGATGCGCTGACGGGGTTGCGGCAGTTGGTGCAGGCCGGACGTCGATTCGATCTGATTCTTGCGGATCCGCCGTTTGGAACTCCGACCCGCGGCAAGCCTTCCGAATCCTGGTCGCAGCGGCTGGTGGACGCGGAGGAAACCGCGCAGGTGCTGGCGCCGGGTGGCATCGTGGCCCTGGGTCATGCGCGGCGGGACGAGATCCGCATTCCGCCCGGCTGGGAGGAGGCGCGGGAACTGGCGCACGGGGATTCCGTGTTTCGGATCCTGCGCCGGCGGACGACGCCATGAAGGAGGGGGAGAGCGGGGCCGGGATCGGGAGGGCGGGCGGAACGCGGCCGATCCGGAAGGGCGAATCCCGGTTTGTTGCAGGAGGCCTCGTACTTGGGATCGTGATTCGAGGACGAGGAGGAGCACCGCCCTTCGGGCTGAGTACGAGACCCCACGAGGAATGGCATGGGCGAGTTCCAGGAATCTGAGCTGTGGCCGAACCGGCACCAATGGCCTGAAACTCCGTGCATATGCACGGAGTTTCAGGCCATTTCATTGCAAATTGGGATTGGCAGGGGGGTGGGGGGGCGGCAGCTTCGGGGCCGTTCACTTCATGAAGGACGTTTCGTTTTCGGGCCCGAACATTCCTGCCAACATCCTTGATCGGACCTTCCGGCTGAAGCCGCCGAAGACGCCAGTTCGGAAGCTGCTGGCCCGCACGGGTGACGCCATCGAGGCGCGGCTGGCCAAGGCTTCGCTGGTGCCGGATGTGCCGGTGTACCGTCCCGAGCAGTTCCCCTGGATTGGCGAGGTCGAGTCGGAGTGGAAGGCTGTCCGCGCCGAGCTGGATGCGGTGATGCAGTTCCGGGACCGGATGCCCTCGTTTCAGGACATCGTGAAGGAGGTCGGGCTGATCCAGAAGGACGACCAGTGGAAGACTTTCTTCCTGACGGGCATCGGGATGGACTGCGAGGAGAACGCGCGGCGCTGCCCGGAAACGATGCGGGTGCTGCGCAGGATCCCCGGGGTGAAGACGGCGTTCTTCTCGATTCTTTCGCCCCACAAACACATTCCGCCGCACCGGGGTCCGTATGTCGGAGTGCTGCGGTTGCACCTCGGTCTGATGGTGCCGGAACCGCGGGACCAGGTGCGGATCCGGATTGCGGACCAGATCTGCCATTGGGAGGAGGGCCGGTGTCTGGTGTTCGACGACACCTATAATCACGAGGTGTGGAACGACACCGAGGGCTACAGGGTGGTGTTGTTCGTCGATTTCGCCCGGCCGATGCGGCAGCCCTACGCCTGGCTGAACGATCGGGTGCTCAACATGGCCACCCTGGCGCCCTTCATCCGGGAGGCGAAGGGCAAGCAGGCGCGGTGGGAGAAGAAGATGTACCAGGAGACTGCGGCGCCCGGAAACAAGCCCTGAGCCGTCATCGGCGGCACCATCGCCTTCGTTCTGACTGCATGGATACGGCGGGGCGGCAACGCGCGATCCGCACTCGCGCCGTCAGCGGCCCGCCAGCAGGAAATCCAACGTCCGCCGGAGCCCGGGTGTCAGGGGACGTCTGAGCAGGCCGGGCCACTGGGGCAGCCGGGGAACCTCGACGATCCGATCCACGCCGAGTCGTTCGCGGAGATAGAGCGGGTTGGTCCGGCACGACGGATCGCGCCGCGACGGAGCCATGAGAACGACCCGCCCGAGGCGGCGGGCGCCCGCCGGGAGGGCGTCCCAGGCGAGGAGGACCTCGTGCAGGACCCCGAGGCGGTTGACGGCGACCAGGACGGGTTGGGCCCGCCAGGCACCGAGAAGGTCGAGGGCGTCGAAGTCTTCGCCCAACGGCGTGCGCAATCCGCCGGCTCCCTCCATCAGGATGCAATCATGACCTGCGCCATGAATTTCCAGGTGGCGGAGCAGGTCGGCGCGGCGGACGGTCCGGCCCTCGGCACGGGCGGCGAGGAGCGGTGCCAGAGGGCGGCGGAACGACCAGGGATTGAGGATCTCGAGGGGGAGCTTGGTGTCGGACGCCCTGCGAAGAAGACGTGCATCGGCGCGGCTTCCCGAGGCGAGGGGTTTGAAGGCGGCCACGCGAAGCCCCTGTTCCACGGCCCGGCGGGCCAGCAGGGCGGTGAGGACGGTTTTGCCAACGCCGGTGCCGGTGCCGGTGATGAGGATTTGCCGGGGCGTCGTTCCCGGCACGGGGATCGCCATCGGGGGGGCGTGGGAGAGCCGACGGAGGTCAGAGCGGGCGGATGCGCATGTTCCGGAACGCGACGGCCCCGTGGTCGCCCTGGAGCATGAACGGACCGGGCTGATCGAGGTTGTTGTCGAGCTGGCCGCCGGTGGCCCGGGTCAGTTCGACGTCGTCATGGATCTTGACGCCATTGAGAACGACGGTGACGCGATTGCCCTTGAGGGTGGCCTCGACCTGCTGCCATTGGCCGGCGGGTTTGGAGACATTGCGGGCCGGGGCCTTGATGCTGTAGAGGCCGCCGTTGCCGCCGTCGGCGGGGGGATTGCCATGGTCGTCAAGGATCTGGATCTCGTACCGGCCGCGGAGGTAGAAGCCGGAATTGGAGCCCTTGGGGACCATGTACTCGTAGCGGACCACGAAGTCGCCGAAGCGTTCCTCGGAGACAAGGTCCGTGCCCTGGTTGTTGGCGGACATGCGATTGACGAGCATGCCATTCTGGGCGCTCCAGCTGAAGTGACCGTCGGCATTGCGGAGGCGCCAGCCGGCGAGATCTTCGCCATTGAAGAGGGGGCGGAATCCCTCGGCCTTTTCGGCGGCGCTTAGTTCGAGGCGAAGGGACTGCGGGGTGGCGTCGCCGGACTCGAGACCGACTGCCCAGCGGATGCCGCCCAGGATGTGTTTCTGGTAATCGCTGCTTTCCCAGACGTCCTCGCGGTGGCCGAGCGACGTGTACCAGACACGCCCATGGCCATAGGTGCGCGCCCAGCTGATCGGGTAATGGCCGGGGAGCCGGGAATTGGGATGCTGATCGAGGTCGAGCAGGGCGCGCACGGCCTTCCGGTTGTAGCCGTTCAGAATGTAGATCTCGTCGAAGACCTTGTAGGTCGGTCCGAAATGGCGGTTGGAGGGGAAGGCGGGGTCGCTGTTGACCGCCTCGACCTCGGCCTGCTCGCGGTGGTACTTGAACTCCCCGTTGATCATCTCGGTGTAGGGATGAAGGGGCTTGTGGCCGCCGAACGTGTCGGTGGCGGAATGCATGCCGATGAAGCCCTTGCCGTTCTCAATCCACTTGAGAAAGCCGGCCACGTCGGGGAGGGGCAGGTTGCCGGTGGTGTTGGCGAAAATGACGCCGTCGTAGCGTTCGAGCGCCTGCAGCGTCATCTTGCGGGCCAGGTCATCATCGGTTCGGGCATAGTCCACCGTAAAGCTGCCATCCCGCTGGGCGAGGTCGGCGAGCACCTTCTCGGCGGTGGGGATGGACGAATGGCGGAAGCCCTTGGTCACGGTCACGACGAGGATGGACTTCGGTGCGGCGACGGCACTGGCGGTCAGGCCGGCGAGCGCAACGAGCCAGACCAGACGTGAAATGCCCCTTGAAAGGGCCGTGGGGGGTGCGGTGCGACAGGTCATGGTGTGAGGCCGGAAGCGTGGAGGAAATCCGGGAGATCATCCAGCCTTGAATGCGGCGCACCATTCGCGGAGCTCGTCCCTCCGAAGGGTGAAGCGGGGGGGTGCAATCGGAGGGCCGAGTTCAGCCCTTCGCACTCGACGCGTCGCCTGCCCGGTCCATGCACCGAGGGTCTGCGCCCCCTGGCGGGGTCATGACCAAGGGCTTCTCCATGATGAAGTCGTCCATGACGAACCCGTTGCCGATGTCGAACACGGCCTCCTCGCGGATGTGAAAGCCCCGGCGCTGGTAGGCGAGGATGGCGGGGAGATTGCGGCGATTGACGGTGAGGAGGAGCCGGCGCCGGCCGTGGGCGAGGGCCCAATGCTCGACGTGCGCCATGAGCCTTCCGCCGAGACCGTGGCGCTGCCAGTCCGGGAGCACATAGAGCTGATGCAGTTTCCAGGCGTCGGGCTCCTCGGTGGCGGCGTGGGCGGCAAACGCGCAGGGAAGGCCCTCGCGCCTCAGCACTTCGAACAGGAGTTCCTCGTCCCGAACAGCACGGTCGAGGGCTTCCGGCGTGTAGCGCCGATCGAGCATGTACTCGATCTGGGCCGGAGTGATGATCCCGGGGAAATGGGCGCGCCAGGTCGTTCGAGCCAGTTCTGCGACGATTGCGAAGTCGTCCGGTCCGGCCCGACGGATCTCGACCTCATCGGTGGGTGTCCGGGAGGCGGTCATCGCCCAATGCAGTACAGGTGACGATCGGAGCGGATGAAGAGGTGGCCCTGCGACACCGCCATCGAGGCCTGGAACCGCTCGTTGTCGTCGAGGGCGTTTCGGGACACCACGACAAACTCCGGTCCGGTCCTGATCACGGTGGCGACCCCGTTTTCGGAGAGGAAGTAAAGATGGCCGTCGGCGTGCACCGGGGAGGCGGAGTGGTTGCCGCCGACCCGTTCGGAGTACAGGACATCCCCGGTGGCGGCGTCGTAGCCGTGGGCGACGCCGCCGTCGGTGATGGTGTGAAGGTGCGGATGGACGAAGATCGGCGAAGGCTGCGTCGGGGCTCCGCGACGCTGTTCCCAGGCGATGTGGGTGGACGTGACGTCGCCGCGCCCGTCCGGGCGAACGGTCCGGAGCGTGGTCCGCTCGAAGCCCGAGGCGGTGAAGACGAGGCCGTTGCCGGTGACGACACTGGGGGTCACGCCTTCGCCCTGGGAATAGACCGTCCAGAGAAGTTCGCCGGTCCTGGGGTTGAAGCCCTGGATGGCGTCGCCCGCGGGACTGATCAACTGGGGCTGACCGCCCACCGCCAGGATGGTCGGGGTCACATGGGCGATGCGCGAGCGACCGCGCCGGGCGGTCCAGACGCGCCGGCCGGTTTCGATGTCGAGGGCCACGATCTCGGCACGATCCCAGGGGATGCGCCATCCGAGTTGCTCCTCCTCGGTGTTGTTGGGCCAGTCGCCGGCCTTTTCGACACGGTTGCTGCCATCGAACGGCATGATGAGGCGTCCCGCATGGAGGATGGGCGACGCGCCCAGACCGTGACGGCTGTAGAACCGGACCTCGGCGTTCTTCCAGAGCAGGGCGCCGGTTGCCGCCTCGACGGCGACCATGGTGCCATCGCCGAAGACGGCGAAGACGCGGTCGCCGTGGGCGATGGGAGTGGGCGAGGCGTAGGAGTTCTTGGATTCCTTGCGGAGCGGAATCATTTCACTGACCACCACGTTCCAGAGCATCCGGCCTGAGAGCCGGTCGAAGGCAAGAATGCGGCATTGGGTCTGGCCCTCGGTCACCGTGGTCAGGAAGACGCGATCGCCCTGGACGATGGGCGAGGACCAGCCTTCGCCGGGGACGGGTATTTTCCATCGGATGCCCTGGTCAACGGACCACGAGATGGGGAGGTTTCGTTCCGGGGAGTGGCCCTGACCGGTGGGGCCACGAAAGGCGGGCCAGTCCCCGGCGTGGCCGGATCCGGACAGAACGAGGCCGACAAGCAGGGGCAGCAGGCGGTGCATGCGGACGCTATGTCAGAGAACGCGATCCAAGGCCAGAGCGAAGGCAATGGGGTCAAATCGGTACTTTTACAATTTAGGGCAATTGTACAATGTACGGAGTTGACCCCATTGCTTCCAGACGAGGCTGGTGTTGCGGGGGGGCGATCTTGTAGGCTCCGTCGTGGAAACCCCAAATCCTCCATCACGCCTCATGAAACCTCGCCTTCCCCTGCTGGTCCTGGCCTTGCTGCCGGGCATTGGAGCCGCTGCGGATCTTACCGGAACGTGGAGATCCGAATTCAACTCCCAGATCGGGCTCCAGCGGTACACCTATGAATTGCGGCAGGACGGGACGGCGCTGACCGGAAGGGCAACCTCGGAGGTCGATGCGCAGCGGCGCGAGTCGGAGTTGCGTGAGGGCCGGGTGGAGGGGGATACGGTCACGTTTGTGGAGCTGCTCGATTTCCAGGGCAACGCGCTGCGGATCCGGTACCGGGGCGCGCTGACGAATGGGGAATTGAGGCTGGTGCGCGAGGTGGGCGATTTCGCGCGCGAGGAGATTGTGGCCCGGCGGGCCGGGGCCGGGGAGGCGTCCCCGGGCGGTGCCGAAGGCGCCGCGCCGCGTCCCGGACCGCGTCGGGGATTTGGCGGTCCGATCGAGTTGGGGCCGGACGACAAGCCGGCCTTTCCGCCGGTTCCGGAGGGGTTTGACCGGAGCCGGGACGGCATACCGAACGGCACCCTGGAGATGGTGGAGTACGATTCCCGGACCGTTGGCAACCGCCGGAGGGCGCTGGTGTACACGCCGCCCGGGTACACGGCGGACCGGCGGTATCCGGTGCTCTATCTCCTGCATGGCATTGGCGGGGACGAGGAGGAATGGCGCCGGGGCGGCCGGCCGAATGTGATTCTGGACAATCTGCTCGCCGACGGGCAGGGGGTGCCGATGGTGGTGGTGATGCCCAACGGTCGTGCGCAACCGGACGACCGGCCGGGGCCGAACCCCATGGCGACCGCGCCCGCCTTCGCCCGTTTCGAGCGCGACCTGCTGGACGACCTGATTCCCTTCATCGAGTCGAAGTACTCCGTGCGGGCCGACCGGGAGCATCGGGCCCTTGCGGGGCTTTCGATGGGCGGCGGACAGTCCTTGAACTTCGGACTGGGCAATCCCGACACGTTTGCCTGGGTGGGCGGGTTTTCGTCGGCGCCCAACACCCGTCCGCCGGCGGAACTGGTGCCGGATCCGGCGGAGGCTCGGCGCCGGTTGAAGCTGCTGTTTCTCTCCTGTGGCAACCGGGACGGTCTGATCCGAATCAGCCAGGGGGTTCACGCGTACCTCAAGGAGCACGAGGTTCCGCATGTCTGGCATGTGGATGAGCACGCCCACGACTTCGAGCACTGGAGGAAGGCGCTTTACCACTTCTCCCGGCTGGTCTTCCGCGATGGCAACCCCTGACTCAGGGAAGTCGCCGGATGGCGTTGAGCGGGTGGACGTCGAGGGCGTTGGGGTGGATGCCGGCGAGGCGGTCGGGACGATAGAGGCTGAAGCCGACCTCGAACCATAGGGGGATCACGGGGATCCCGTCGCGGACGAGCAGGGTTTCGGCCTCGGCCATGAGGGTGGCGCGGCGGTCCGGGTCCGATTCCGCGGCGGCGGCGCGGAGGAGCTGGTCGTAGCGTTCGTGGGACCAGCCGGTGCGATTGTTGCCGCTGCCGGTCATGAAGAGGTCGAGGAACGTGTTGGGATCGTTGTAATCGCCGATCCAGCTGGAACGGCTGATGGCGTAGTCGAGGGCGCGCTGGGCGACGAGGAAGGCCTTTTTCTCCATGCGCCGCAGGGTCACCCGGACCCCGAGTTCGCGCTGCCACATGGCCTGGAGTTCGATGCCGGCGCGTTCGGTGACACGCGCCGCTCCACCGGCCGCGCTGTCGATGAGGAAGTCCACCTCGGGGAAGCCGCGTCCGTCGGGGAAGCCCGCCCCGGCGAGGGCGGCGCGGGCGGCGTCGGGATCGTAGGGCTGGCCGTCGCCGCGCCGGTAATTGGCGGTGACGGTGGGGACGAAGTGGGTGGCGGGTTCCTCGCCCATGGCGGTGATGCGCCGGGTCAGGAAGGGCTTGTCGGTGGCGAGGGCGAAGGCGCGACGGACACGGACATCATCGAACGGGGGGCGGGTGACGTTGAGGCGGAGGAAGAACGTTCCGAGGACGGGAAAGGAGTGGAAGTCGGGGCGGTCGCGGAGGGCCGGCATGAGTTCGGTGGGGACAAGGGGTTTGTCCCAGATGACATCGGCCTGGCCTTTGAGGTAGAGGTTGAGGGCGGTGTTGGGGGCGGTCACCGGCAGGAGATCGACCACTTCGCTGAAGGTGTTGAGGGCGTCCCAGTAGGCTGGATTCCGGCGGAGACGGATGCGGTCGTTGAGGCGCCAGAAGTCGAGCTGGTAGGGTCCGCTGGAGGGGAGGGGGCGGGCCGCCATGATCCAGCGGTCGCCATGACGTTCGATGGCGTGGCGGGGGACGATGGCGAGGGTCTGGAAGGCGCAGAGGTCGAGGAAGTAGGCGCACGGATGGGCGAGTCGGACCTCGACGGTCGCCGGGTCCGGGGCGCGCACGCCGACCTGGGAAAAGTCGGTGAGCCGGCCGAGATGGAAGTCCTCGGCATGCCGGACGGGGAAGAGGAGGTTGGCGTACTGGCAGGCGTTGGTCGGTTCGAGCACACGGCGCCAGGAATAGACGACGTCGTCGGCGGTGAGGCGTTGGCCGGTGGACCAGACCAGGCCTGGGCGGAGGTGGAAGGTGTAGCGGAGTCCGTCCGGGGAACGGTCCCAGCTTTGGGCGAGACCCGGTTGGGCGAGGGAGGTGACCGGGTCGGGTCGGGTGAGACCTTCGAAGAGGGGAAGGACGGCCCGGAGTTCCTCGACGCCGGTGACGAGGAGGGGGTCGAGCGAACTGGGTTCGGAGCCGTTGAGAACGGTGAGGTCGGCGGGCGGGAGGGGGCGGCAGCCCAGGAGCGCCAGGCCACAGAGGAAGGCCAGAGCCGCCCGGGCCCAGTGCGGGGTCAGCGAACGGCGGTCTTGACGGGGAAGAGGGATCCGCAGGCCGGCCAGGGCGGGCGGCGAACGACGTACTTGGGGGGATCGTCTGGCCCCGTGGCCCGTCAGGAGCGAGGCGGGGTGCCACACGGCGATGCCTCCCAATCCGTGCGGGGTGCGTCGCGGGAGAGCCCGATCACTCGGGGGGCGCGGGTGGGATGGCCTGGGTGGGAGCGGATTCCGCGGGGCCCGGGGTCAGTTGCAGGGGAAGGGTGCCTTCGGCGCCGGCGGCGGGATCGGTCGGGACAGCCCTGAGGGATTGGAGTCCGGAGGCGCCGGTGGGTTGGGTGGGCGCCGGGGTGGCCGGGGTGGCGGGCAACGAGCGGGCCTGCTCCTCGATGGCCCGGGCGACGCCCGTCTCGCCCTTGCGGGCCTCGCTGGAGATGAGAACCGAGAGCAGGAGCGAAAGGCCCAGGAAGATGCCGACGGTGTACTTGGTGATGCGGGTCAGGACATTGCCCGAGCCGGCACCAAGGAGCATCTCGCTCATGCCGGCGCCGAACGCCATGCCGACGCCAGCGTCCTTCTTGGGGAGCTGGACGAGCACCAGAAGGATCAGGAACAGGGCGATCACCATCAGTACGAAGGTGAGGAGACCGATGAAGATGGACATAGGGGGAACGGGTTGAGGAGACGGGGCGGGAACGGATCAGATCGAGTTTCGGATGATATCCGCGAAGCTGCGGTCTTCCAGGGAGGCTCCACCGACGAGGGCGCCGTCCACGTCGGGCATGCTCATGAGTTCGCGGGCGTTGGAGGCCTTGACACTGCCGCCGTACTGGATGCGGATGCGACGGGCGACGGCGTCGCCGAACAGGTCGGTGAGGACCTGACGGATGAAGGCATGGACGTCCTGGGCCTGCTGGGAGGAGGCGGTTCGGCCGGTGCCGATGGCCCAGACGGGTTCGTAGGCGAGGATGGTTTCTTCGGCGAGTTCGGGGGAGAGGCCGGCGAGGCTGCCGCGGACCTGGGTGCCGACCACCTGTTCGGTGACACCGCCCTCGCGTTCGGCGAGGGTTTCTCCGACACAGACGATGGGTTTGAGGGCGGAGGCATGGGCGGCGAGGGCCTTCCGGGCGATGAGATCGTCGGGTTCCTTCTGGTACTGGCGCCGTTCGGAATGGCCGAGGATGACGTAGCGCACGGAGAACTCCTTGAGCATGGTGGCGGCGATTTCGCCGGTGTGGGCGCCGGGTCCGTGCTCGCTCATGTTCTGGGCGCCGAGGCGGATGTTGGAGTTCAGGAGCGCCTTCGAGACGGTTTCCAGGGCGGTGAAGGGCGGGCAGACCACGATGTCCACCTCCTTGACCGTGCCGACTTCGCGCTTGATCCCGTTGATGAGATCCAGCGCCTCGGCGGCGGTCTTGTTCATTTTCCAGTTGCCGGCGATGACCAGCTTGCGGGCCTTGTCCATAGTGTGTTCTGCGGGAGAGGAGGTGGGGGGGCTACTTGTCTTCGAGCGCGGCGACACCCGGGAGGACCTTGCCCTCGAGGAACTCAAGGCTGGCCCCGCCGCCGGTGCTCATGAAGGTGACCTGATCCTGGAGACCGGCCTGGTTGATGGCCTTGACGCTGTCGCCGCCGCCGATGATGGACTTGGCGCCCCGGCGCGTGGCGTCGGCGACGGCGCGGGCCACGGCAACGGTTCCCCCGGCGAAGCGGGGATCTTCGAAGATGCCCATCGGGCCGTTCCACAGGATGGTCCGGGCGGAGGCGATCACCCCGGCATACGCCCGGGCCGTCTCGGGTCCGATGTCCACGCCTTCCTCGGCATCCGGGATGGTGTCGCCGGAATTCACCCGCGGCTGGGTCAGTTCCAGTTTGGGCCGGCCTTTCTTGTCCTTCTTGCCGGTATCCACGGGGGTGACGGCGATATTGTCCTTGGGCAGAAGGAACTGGATGCCGCGGGCCCTGGCCTTTTCGAGGGCATCGAGGGCGGTCTGGGTGCGGTCGGGTTCGACCAGGGACCGCCCCACAGTGGCACCGAGGGCGAGCTTGAAGGTGTACGACATGGCGCCGCCGATGAGGATGGCGTCGGCCTTCTCGATCAGGCGGTCGATGACAAGGATTTTGCCCGAGACCTTGGCGCCGCCGAGGATGACGACGAACGGGCGGGCGGGGTTGTCGAGTTCCTCGCCGAGGAAGCGGAGTTCCTTGGCGATGAGAAGCCCGCAGGCGCGGCGGCCACCGCGGCGGGCGACGACGTGGGCGACTCCCTCGGTCGAGGCGTGTGCGCGATGCGCGGTGCCGAAGGCGTCATTGACGTAGATGTCGGCCACCGCGGCCAGTTGCTCGGCGAAGGCGGGATCGTTCTGTTCCTCGCCGGGATGGAAGCGGACATTCTCGAGGAGGAGAACCTCGCCGTCCTTCAAGGCTGCGGCCGCCTCCGCCACGGCGGGGCCGATGGTTTGATCGACGAACCGGACGGGGCTTGCGAGCAGTTCGCCCAGACGGGCGGCCACCGGGGCAAGGGACATCGAGGGCACGACCTGGCCGTCCGGGCGGCCGAGGTGGGAAACGAGGATCACCCTGGCGCCACGGGAGGTCAGGAGGGTCAGCGTGGGAAGCGTCTCCCGGATGCGCGTGTCGTCGGTGATGACCATCCGGCCATCCCTGTCCTCGACGGGAACATTGAAATCCACGCGGACGAGAACGCGTTTGCCTTGCACTTCGATGTCTTGAACGGAGAGTTTGGCCATAGTCCTGAACGGCTCAGGGGCGACGAGCATACGGGAGGGGAGGGGTCAGTCAAAGTCATTCAAGGGAGGCCGTATGGGGTCGGGTCCATGCATTTCGGGCTGGCATTCGCCGCAAGGGGGAGGAGAAAGGGCGGGCATGGAATCCGCCGAATCGACGGGCCCGATGTCACTGGGTTCGCGCCTGATGAATGTCTTTGCCGCGCCCGGCGAGTTGTTTGCGGCGGTGGCCGCGGCGCCGTTCTCGGTGGCCAACTGGCTGGTGCCCGCGGCCCTGGTGGCGGCCATTGGCCTGTTCGCCAATCTGGTTGTGTTCAGTCAGCCGGCCCTGGTGCAGCAGATCGTGGCGATGCAGGACCGGGAGATCGATCGTGCGGTCGAGCGGGGCCGGATCCGGGCGGAGGATGCGCCGCGGGTGCGTGAGGCCGCGCAAGGTTTGGGAATGGCGGTGGCCAAGGTGGCCGGCGGAGTGGGGGCGGCGGTGGCGGCGGTGCTGACACCGCTGTGGTGGGGTTTCCTCGGCTGGCTGGTCGGGCGCTGGGTGTTCCGGGCGCCGGTGAGGTACCTGCGAACCGTGGAGGTGGCCGGGTTGGCCAGTCTGGTGGCGGGGCTGGGGACGCTGGTGGGGTTGTTTCTGGCGGTCGGCCTGGGCCGGCTCATGGCCGGGCCGCACCTGGGATTGCTGGTGCCGGATTTCGACATCGGCAACCGCCTGCACCTCACCCTGGGGGCCATCAACCTGTTCACCCTGTGGCAGCTCGCGCTGGTGGCGTTCGGGGTCTCCCGGCTCATCCAGCGGGCTTTTCTGCCGGTGGCGCTGGTGCTGGCCGGATTGTGGGCGGGCTACAAGGGCGTGGCGGTGATCCTGGGCTGGGTGCAGTTCGCGTTGTGACCGGCGGGTTCACGCCGGTGCATCATCCGCCACTGGAAAGCCGGAGGGCCTCCGCTGCCGGGTGAAGGCACGGCGACGATCGTCCGTTTCCCGTCGCGAGTAGAGTTCCTTCATCAGCCAGCGGAGGCCCGACTCCAGTTCCGTGACCGTCATTCGTGCCGGCCGGTAGACGACATCAAACAAGGTGCAGCGGTCCCAGAAGCGCGGAGCCAGGAGCCGCCCCGTGCGACGCAGGCGGTCATGGAGGGGCGTGCCGGGGAACGGCGTCAGGACAGTGACCTGAACTTCGGCCAGGCCGGAGGACCGGACGAACTGGAGAATCCTCGGAAAGACATCCGGGGTGTGCGAATCCAGTCCGAGGATGAAGCAACCGTTGACGCTGACTCCGCGGGATTGCAGGGCATCGATGGCCCGCAGCGCCGCCGGGGCCCGTCTCCGTTTCCAATCCGTGGGATCCATGCCGGCAAGGGCCTCGCCGTCGGGACTTTCCAATCCAATGAGCAGTTGCCGGCACCCTGAGGCGGCGAGGAGATCGCACAGGTCCGGATCTTCGGCCACCGACAGGTCGGTTTCTGTAAACCAGTGGAGGTTCTCTTCGACCATGGCCCGAAGGAACGTCCGGGACCAGTCCGGATTCAGGAAGGTGTTGTCGTCCGCCAGTTCGAGGAACGGGATCGGGACATGGCGGCGGGCCTCGCGGATTTCTTGAAGGACGCGAGGCACGGGTTTCTGCTGATAGCCCCGGGTGATGCGGAGGCTGGCGGCGCAGAATTCACAATGACGCGGGCAACCCCGGGACGTCTGGACGGTGAGGCGGTTGTACGGGCGGCCGGCGAGGAGGTCGAAGCGAGGCAGGGCCGTCGAAGGCGTGTCGAACAGGCGGGTGACGGCCCCATCGTAGCGTCTCCGAAGCCTTCCGCGGGCGGCGTCGTTCACCAGGGCGGCCCAGGCCTCGAGCCACTCGCGGTTCTGCTGACGCCATGCAGCCAGCCAGGAGAGCCGTCCGACGCCCCGGGTGACGAGCCGGTGGAGATCCTCGGGCTTCTGCCAGTACCCGTGGTGCGGTTGGATGGGGGTAAAGGTGGCCGGGGCGGGATCGCCGGCAGTCCCAGCCGCGCGCCTGCGGATGGGCCGTGTGCTGTCCACGAGATCGTCGAGGCGGCGAATCAGGTGTTCCTGAATCCAGCGGGGTTCGTCTTCCCGCGCCTCCGCGAGGAGCCCCGCCTGGTGCTGGAAGGTCGCATGTTCGTACGGCTTGGGCGGCAGCGGTCGGGCCGGGGCGAAGTCGCCGGGTCGATGGTTGCGAAGGAAGGCGAGGGCATCCGCGTACCGTTCCGTACGAACCCGTTCCTCCACCTGGGCACTGCGGCGGGCGGAGGGTTGAACCAGGACGGCTGCGGCCAACCAGAATGCCGTCGCGCCGGCGAGGAAGGTGCCGGGAAGCCGGTCGGCCATGGGCGCGGGGAGACGTTCGGTGCGTGTCGGGCGGGGGAGCACGAAAGCCGTCACCAGGGAGATTCCGGCGGTGATCATGGCGACCAACGTGGCCACACTGACCGCTTCGAGAATGACGGTTTCCGCTGGAGAGTGGCGCAGACCTCCCATTCCGCGGGCGATGGCCGGCCCCATGCCCAGGGGGACCAGCACGGCCACTGCTTCAATCGAGACGGGCACCAGCACCCAGACGAGCGCAGTCCAGTATCGAACTCCGGAAACGACCTGGATGACCCGGGCGAACAAGAGCACGCGCCACAGGGATACGAGCGACAGCAGGGTGACGTTTGCCCGCGCGGCGCCCACCGGATCGAGGAATCGTTCCACGGGAATGGCGTACAACCACGCCACCGGCGCGGTAAGCCAGAACAGCCCCATGAAGGTCGGCCAGTCCCTCCAGACGGACGTCGCTCGCGTGTCGGAGGTCCAGCCCCTGCGGATCCAGCCGGCGTAGGTGACGAGGAAGATCCAGGTCCCGGAAACCAGGGAGAACAGAAGCGGTCCGAAGATCCATAGAAACGGATGCTCGCCGATCCAGCTCTGATCGTAGTTCCGGGCAATCGAGGTCAGGAGAACCAGAAGCAGTCCGGTGGGGATCGTCGCGCGACTTGACGCCACCGCGCGGATCGCGTCCGCATGCCCGATCAGATAGCGGAGGCAGGGGAGCGAATGCATGAGCAGGAAGGATTCGGTGGCCGGGGATTCACGGATCCCGGGCGCCGTCCCTGGGACGACTAAGACCGTTCGGGGCTCGAAATGTCAAAATATCGATTTGACCCCATTTCCGTATCGCGGTTCCCACACGCGCCCCGCTCACTCCTCGTCGTGTCCGAAACGCTGCGGCGCCATCGCTTTCCACCTTACTGAATGGATACGGCTTAGCCGCGCCCTGCTCCCGCGCTCCGGCAGGATGCGGCAGGCCGATCTTTTCTCCCGGGGCGATGGCTGGTAAGCAGGGATCCGCCTATGACCCAGCCACGGCGCGGGCGTGCCCGCAAACTTCTGATTCTGTCCGCGATGGCCCTGGGTCTGGCGGCCTTGGGCGGTTGGGCGTGGTGGAGCCGGCGGGAACCGCCGCAGGAGGTGCAGACCGAACCGGTCACGAGGCGTTCGCTGACGGAGCGCGTGGTGGCCAACGGGCGGATCCAGGCGGTGACGCGGGTGGTGATCAATCCGGAGGTCAGCGGCGAGATTGTCGAGTTGCCGGTGCGCGAAGGGCAGCGGGTGGCCCCGGGTGACCTGCTGGTGCGGATTCGTCCGGACCCGTACCTCGCGGGCCGGCATTCGGCGGAGGCCACGCACCGGTCGGCCCTGGCCCATATCGAACTCGCGCGCGCGGAGCTGGCGAAAGCCCGGATCGAGTTCGAACGGATCGAGTCGCTGCGCCGGGGGGGGCTGGTGTCGGACTCGGATCACGTGGCGGCCCAGACGATGATGCAGGTGGCTCAGGCGCGGTACGAGACGGCGACGCACCAGGCGGATCAGGCGCGGGCGGCGCTGGCGCGGGCGGAGGAGGATCTGGCCAAGACGACCATCGTGGCGCCCATCGGCGGGACGGTGACCAGCCTGCGGTCGGAACGCGGCGAACGGGTGGTGGGGACGGCGATGATGGCGGGGACGGAGATCATGACGCTGGCGGATCTGAGTGAGATGGAGGCGCGGGTCGATGTGGGGGAAATCGATGTGGTGCTGATCCGCCTGGGCCAGCGGGCGGTGCTGGAGGCCGATGCCTTTCGGGACCGGCGGTTCACCGGCGTGGTCACCGAGATTGCCAACGCCGCCAGGACCTCGGCCGCCGGCACCGCCCAGGAGGCGACCCGGTTTGAAGTCCGGATCCGGATTGCCGAGAAGGAGGCGTTCCGGCCGGGGATGACGGTCACCGCGGAGATCGAGACGCGGTACCGGACGAACGTCCTGGCGGTTCCGCTCCAGAGCGTGACCACGCGATTGCCCAAGGGGAGCGGGGACGGGGAACGTCGCGAGGCCGGTCCGGGACGGGCACAGACGGCTGAAGATGACCTGGCGGCGGAACGGGACGGCGTCGCCGTGCGAAGGCGGCCGGACGACACGGCCCGAGCCGTCGAGGGGGTCTTCGTGGTGCGGGAGGGAAGGGTCGAATGGCACCCGGTGAAGCGGGGGATTGCCGACGACGAACACACCGAAATTGAGGAGGGGTTGGAGGAGGGATGGGACGTGGTGTCGGGCGGGTACCGTGCCATCCACCGCGAACTGGAGGACGGCAAGGCGGTGCGGGTGAACAATCGTCCGACCGCGGTCGGGCGGGGCTCCGAAGCGAGGGCGCCGTGAGCCTGATCCGCGTGGTCGGCCTGGCGAGGCGGTACGCGATGGGCGCCGAGACGGTGCATGCCCTGCGCGCGCTGACGCTGGACATCGAGGCGGGCGAGTATGTGGCCATCATGGGGCCGTCCGGTTCCGGCAAGTCCACCCTGATGAATCTCCTCGGCTGCCTCGATTCCCCGAGCGAGGGGCGGTACGAATTGAACGGGGTGGACGTGGCCGACCTGGACGACAACGCGCTCGCCGAGATCCGCAACCGGGAGATCGGGTTCGTCTTCCAGAGTTTCCACCTGCTGCCCCGGGCGGACGCGCTGCGGAATGTCGAACTGCCGCTGATCTATGCCGGGTTGCCGGTGGGGGAGCGGCGCGAACGGGCACGCGAGGCCCTGTGCCGCGTGCGCCTCGAGGACCGGATGCAGCATCGTCCGAATGAACTCTCCGGCGGGCAGCGGCAACGGGTGGCCATCGCCCGGGCTCTGGTGAACCGTCCGTCGTTGCTGCTGGCCGACGAGCCGACCGGCAATCTGGATTCCCGGACCGGCGAGGAGATCCTCGCACTGTTCGAAGACCTGTCGGACCAGGGCCACACCATCCTGGTGGTGACCCACGAGGAGGAGGTGGCCCGCAAGGCGCGGCGGATCCTGCGGTTGCGGGATGGCACCCTGGCGAGTGACGAGCGGGTCCGGGGCGCCCCCGCGGTGGAGGCGACGAAGCCATGAAGTCGCGCGAGGAGTGGATGGAAGCCGTTCGGATGGCCGGGTCCGCCCTGGGCGCCAACACGCTGCGGTCGGGGCTCACGACATTGGGGATTGTGGTGGGGATCGTCACCGTGACGCTGATGGCGACGGCGATCGATGGGTTGAACCGGGCGTTTCACCGGAGCTTTTCCTTCATCGGGGCGGACGTGCTGTTCATCCAGCGGCACGCCTGGCTGAGCAGCCAGGAGGACTGGCGACAGAGCCGCAACCGGCGCGAGATCACCCTCGAGCAGGCGCGGATCGTGGCCCGGCGCGCGACGCTGGCGCGGGCGGTGTCGGTGGAGGTGCAGGGCATCGCCCCGGTGCGGGCGGGACGGCGCAGCGCGCGCGATGTGTGGGTGGTCGGGAACACCGAGGACAGCGCGCTGGTGCGGGGCCTGACGTTGAGCGAGGGCCGGTGGCTGGATGCTCCCGACGTTCAGGGCGGGGGACGCCCGGTGTGCGTGGTCGGGGCGGACCTCGCGGCGCAGTTGTTTCCCCGCGAATCGGCCGTTGGAAAGCGGTTGCAGGTGGGCTCGGCGCACTACCGGGTCATCGGGGTCCTGGACCGCATGGGACAGTTCTTCACCGGGTTCAATTTCGATCATCAGGTGGTGATCCCCATCACGCGGTTCACCTCGGACCTCACGCGCTGGCCGGACGTCAGCATCATGGTGAAGGTCCGGGACGCCGCGGAGATCGAGGAGGCCCGGGAGGAGTTGCGCGGGATCATGCGGCAATTGCGGCGGGTGCCGCCGGGGATGCCGGACGACTTCGCGATCAACCGGCAGGACCTGTTGATCGAGCAGTTCAACCGGGTGGGTGGGACCCTGGCGGCCCTGGGCTTGTTCATCACCGGGCTGGCGCTGTTCGTGGGCGGCATCGGGGTGATGAACATCCTGTTCGTCTCCGTGGCTGAGCGCACGCCCGAGATCGGGTTGCGCAAGGCGATCGGGGCCAAGCGGCGGGCCATTCTCGCCCAGTTCCTGGCGGAGGCGGGACTGCTGGCGTTGGGGGCCGGGGCCATCGGCCTGCTGATGGCCTGGCCGCTGTCGCTCCTCGTCAACCGCGTCCTGCCCGCCACGCTGTCCCCGACCGTCGCCCTGCTTGCCCTGGCCACCGCGCTGGTCACCGGCCTGGTGGCGGGCCTCGTCCCTGCCTGGCGTGCGTCGCGACTGCATCCGGTCGAGGCGCTGAGGGCGGAATAATGCCGGGTACGCCGCTCCCATGGATCGCGATGGCATGCGGATGAGCGAGGGAGGATCGGGGCCGGTGCCCGGATTGGGCGATCGGCGTGCGCCGTCGGTGGCGCATCGCCGGGGAGGTGGGCTGGCGCTGGTTTGGGCCGAGGCGCGGGAAGGCGTGGCCATGGCCCTCGGGGCCATCGCGGCGCACAAGCTGCGTTCGGGCCTGACCCTTCTCGGGGTGCTGGTTGGCGTGTTTTCGATCGTGGTGGTGATGACCGCGCTGCGGGTCTTGCAGGGCACCTTTGAGACCCAGCTCAGCGCGTTGGGCGCGCACAGCTTTTCGATCCAGCGCCTGCCCCCGGTGCGGGTGGAGACCGTGCCGGGCGGCGATGAACGGTACGCCCGGCGCGAGCCGCTGCGGTATTCGTTGGCGGTGGCGTTCGAGCGCCGGGCCACCCTGGCGCGGCACGTCGGAGTCAGCGTCGGGATGGGTTCAGGGATCGTGACGGGACCCGAACGGGCGACGGACAGGACCATCCCCTGGGTGGGGGTCAGCCCGGGGGCGTTCGAGACCCGCAACTGGGTGGTCGAGGCCGGCCGGCCGATTGTGGCGGACGACGTGGAGTACGCGCGGCGCGTCTGCGTGCTGGGGGCCAGCGTGGCGGACAGGCTTTTTCCGTTCGGGGACGCCGTGGGGCAGCGGGTGCGGGCTGGCGGGATTGCCTACCGCGTCGTGGGCGTCACCGAGCCGAGAGGTCAACTCTTCGGCCAGGACCAGGATGCCCAACTGCTGGTGCCCGTCACGACCGCGCTTCAACGGACGCGTCCCGACGCCCCGGTGGACATCCAGGTGCAGGCATGGTCGGCGGGGTCCTACGAAGACACCCTCGAACAGGCGCGCGGCATTCTCCGGGTCCTGCGCAAGGTGCCACCGGGGGAGGACGACGACTTCGAGATCGTTTCCAACGACTCGATCGTCCGGCAGTTTCGCGCGTTGACCCTGGCGGTGCGGACCGGGGCCGGCTTGATCAGTTCGATCGCGCTGCTGGCGGCGGGGATCGGGATCATGAACATCATGCTGGTGAGCGTCACCGAGAGGACCCGGGAAATTGGATTGCGGCGGGCGATCGGTGCGAAGCGGCGCCACATCCTCCTGCAGTTCCTGCTCGAGGCGATTGTCCTCTGCCAGATCGGAGGCGCTGCCGGGCTCGGACTGGGAATTCTCGCGGGCAATGGTGCGGCGCTCTTCCTTGAACTCCCGCCGGCGATTCCCTGGGACTGGGCCGGACTGAGCGTGATGATCTGTTCCTTCGTGGGACTCGCCTTCGGAACCTACCCGGCATGGAAGGCCGCCCATCTAGACCCGATCGAATCCCTGCGGTACGAGTGACTTCGGGGGAAGGCCCGGTGTTGACCGTGGCTACTCGGCGGGGGGCGCCGGGTCCGGGAGGGGTTGGGGGACGCGAACAGGGCGTTGCGCGTGCGTGGCCCGGTAGAACAGCTTGTGAACTTCGAGCAGACGCCCGAGTTCCTCGATCGGTCGGGGATGATCCTCGACCCGCAGGTCGATGAACCGGTCGTTCTGACCCCAGACCCCTCCCCGATCCCGCACCACGAGCATCGCCGCGGACTGCTGGCCCCGACGGTCGCCCCCGGCGGCCTGTGCGGCATCGAGCGCGGCGAGAATCCAGTCGGCGAGTTGGGACCCGTCGCGGGATCGAGCCGTCTGGTACGCGTGGGCCATGGCGTCCACCACGTTCGCATCCACCAGCAGATTGCCCTGGACCGCGAAGTGATCTCCTTCGCGATGGCCCGCCCACGCCTGGCACCCGTCGCCCGTATGGACAGCCACCCTGCCCCTGGCATCCACGACAGCCAGTTGCCGCCGGGCACGTCCGTCATCGCCGGCGGTCAGGCGATCGACGGTCTCCCGGGCCGAGGCCCCTCCCCGCAGCAGGGCGAGGCCTTCGGGCCCGTACGCCACGTTGGCATAGGACTGCGTGGCGATGGCGCCGACGCCTGCCTGAGCCCAGGGAACCACGCTGCCCACTCCGAAGAACTTGCTCTGCACCCCGACACCCAGATCGCCGGTCGCCGGGTCGAAGGCGACGATGGAATAGGTGGCCACCGGGGATGCCGACGCCTGCTCCGCTGGACCTGGCAGGGTGGCGGAGGCCGCCTCCGGAACCAACGCAGTCAGCAAAACGAATGGGATGATGATCCACGCGCGGTGGATTGGAAGGGGCAGGTCGAGGCGGAACATGGTGGGAACCCGAGCGTCAGGCGGGGGCCCCAGCGCGTCAATGGCGCGTCCCAGACCGTCCGTGGTGGAATGGAGCGAACAATCGTGCATATGCACGGAGTTTGCGTTGATTAGTGGAGGGGGTTGGGAAGTGGGGTCGATCGGGGGAGGGGGAAGGGG